>NZ_JACJPL010000015.1:300000-533187 GCF_014696065.1 Leptolyngbya sp. FACHB-261
GAAACGATTTGGCGGTCAATAATCAGAATTGGATTACCTCTTTTGGGCATACAGGTTGCCCATTCTGGCGTCACAGCGCTGAGGGTAACGCGATTTAGATGGGCGTCAATCACGTCAACTTGGCCAATTTTGCCAGTGCCAAAGACTGGAATTACAGCTGAGCCGACAGTGCCGCTGCGTCCTACTAACCGGGCCTCACTGGGATCCTCACCAAAACTCGCTAGAGCTGCACCAACCGGACGAGCCATCAGGCCGCCCAAGCACAAAGCACTTAGTAGCGAAGCGACGAATACACCCAGGCGAACAGGTCCAAACTCAGCTAGTTCTGCGAGTGATTTAGAAACCCAAGTATTGAGAACCCAACCGAAAACTCCCCATAGACTAAAGTCAGTAGCGAGCAAGAGTAGTAGGGGCGCTTTGCCAACGCCAAGTAAACCCAAGAAAGCAGTTCCACCAAAGCCGTCTGAGCCTTCAAGGTCTGCATCAGCGTCTAAATCGGCATCAGCATCTAAATCCTGATCACCCCCCCCAGTAAAAATCACAACGGCAAATAACAGCAGACCCATCCCTAAGAAAATCCAGTAGGGAAGATTAGTCGAGCTGAACAGCATAGAAGGTAGTGTGATTTAGCTCCAGGCTAACGCATCCCTACCGGCTGTCAGCAAATTTAAAGTTTTGTGCAGCTTTCTTTGTGAACTTTAAGAAAAACAGTTGGCTCTAGGCGACTCGCGCTTATGTTTTCTAAAACACATAATTTGTAGATTTCTAAGCCGGTTGCTGATCTTGCTAATCGGGGCTTCTGTTGTGGTCGGTTCAACACTGGACTCAGGGTTTAAACACTTAGACCTTAATCTGGCTTAATAGCGCTAAAAAAACTCTCTAGCAGCAGAGAGCTAGAGAGAGAACCGTCAACACGTATAAGCCTGTATCAGCCCGTACCTCTTACTGGGCAGGAGCAGCCTCACCTGTAGGCGAGGTCTGGTCTAGAGTAGGGTCAGCCGGGGCGAGATCTGTTTCACCTTGGGTGCTTGGCTCGACATCGTCCTGCTGCGGCAATTGTGTGGGGGCCTGCTGAACAGGAGCTTGTTGTGCGGGGGCTGACTGCTGAGGCACCGGCACAATCTCGCGCGTTCTTTCAATAATCGTTGTGGTCGCACTAGGCGCTGGGGTTTGCGTGACTGTTGGGACCGGGGTTGGGACCGGAGCAGGTGAAGCGCTGGGAACAACAATCGTAGATCTAGGGGCAGGTGCCGTAGCGGGGACCTGGTTATTGCGCTGATTCACATAAAGGATACTGCCCAGCACCAATCCTGTTAGACCCGTCAGCAATAGTCCCAACAGCAAGCCGCGAGCTGCGTTTTCATTATCGCGAGCAACCTGTCCTTCCTGTTGCAGGCGAGACTCCGTTACTCGCCCTTGTACATAGCCGTTGCGGTAAGACGCTCCGTCGGATATTACCCCTTGATCTGGCCCTCTGCCCTGGATGGTTTCAGAGGTGCGAGTTACATCCGTGTGGATCTTGCCACTAGCATCTTGGTAAACATCGCGACGGACTTCACGATTGTGAACTTCTCGATCATTAGAATTGGACATAGTGTTATTAACAGAACTCTTTTGAAGACCTTGAGATTTCGCTGTCGATACTGCCGGTTTAAGCTCTGAAGCTCTTTGAAGCTTAGGCTAGGTTCTTGGGTTATGCTTCGGTTGCTTCGGCTAATAGTAGTCACCCTGTTAATAATTAGACTTTAGTCCCTCGCGATTCTTAACTGGCTCTACCTCTAGAAAGGAAAGTCACTTCTGTCTAGAGAGCGAGAGCAAGCAGTATAAGCCACGATTTTTATGTCTGTTTTTAGTTTTTCTAAGTCTTTTGAGCCCTTAAAGTTATCTTCAGTCACTTCTGCTTAGCAGGCCTGGTTCAAATACCTCGGTAGGCAGTCGCGACTTAAGCGCGATTTATAGTCCCATAGTAAGTATTGAGATATTGGTGTTTTCGATGAAAATTGGCTCTAGCAGTCTGCTCCTCGGAACGCAGAGGCCAGCTCAGGCACAAGCTGAACGGCTGCTGGCCATTGGACCACAACCCACTCCCGGTCCAGTGCCAGAACCAGTTCCAGGTGCGATTCCTCAGCCGACCCCTGGTTCTGTTCCCCAGACAGTGCCTGCTCCCATTCCTCAGCCGATTCACGAGCCGATTCCACCCTCGATTCCGTTCCCTGATCCAGACCCCTTGCCCTCGCCGCAGCCTCCCCAGACCCCTGAGACACCACCCAGCCTCATTCCTGAACTCTCTTTGAGCCTTTAAGGAGGGCCTTTAAGAGATTTTGCGTCTTTGAGGAACCCCTTAGGGTTTAGCCAGAACTAACTAAGCCAGCAGATAGTACCGACGAACATCGGGAGGAGCTGCGAGTAAGTTTTCTGCACCTAGAAATGCTTCTTGTACGTGGTCTGAACCAAGGTGGGCAGTGATTGCAAAATCGCTTGCCCATTCTTCGATGAAGACAAACTCAGAAGGGTCAGCAGAACTCTGAAATAGTTCGTAACGGATGCAGCCCTTTTCGGCACGGGTGGGTTCTAACAATCCGAAAAGACGAGCTTTAACTTCTTCTAATTTGCTTGCCTGAGCAATAATACGGGCAACCACTTGAATAGTTTTGTCTGCCATTTTTTCTCTTGGGTCTGACTTGCAAATCTTTACACAAAGAATTGGACCGCAAAGAGTGTCATTTGTCAGTAAGTCCGCAAGTAAACCAGTCAGTGAGCCAGCTCCTTGGCTCGATAAAGAATGATTACAGTGCCCCCCTCACGCATCAGTCCCGTTTTAACCTGAGTCCTGTGCCCTGTGAGACTTTTAGGGCTTAAGAAGCAATAAGGCAGAGGAAAGCTCGACCTATGAAATTGGCCTACTGGATGTATGCGGGTCCTGCCCACATTGGCACTCTGCGCGTCGCCAGCTCATTTAAGAATGTCCACGGCATTATGCACGCTCCCTTGGGCGATGACTATTTCAATGTCATGCGCTCAATGCTGGAGCGCGAGCGTAACTTTACCCCAGTAACGACCAGTGTTGTCGATCGCAACGTGCTGGCACGGGGCTCACAAGAAAAAGTTGTCGATAACATTACTCGCAAGGACACAGAAGAGCACCCTGACCTGATCGTGCTCACGCCAACTTGCACCTCCAGCATTCTTCAGGAAGACCTGGAGAATTTTGTGGAACGAGCTTCCCTGGATACCAAGTCCGATGTGCTACTGGCAGATGTTAACCACTACCGGGTTAATGAGCTGCAAGCCGCTGACCGCACGCTAGAGCAGATCGTTCAGTTCTACATCGATAAAGCTCGTCGCAAGGGCGACCTGCCCGAGGGCAAAACTGAAAAGCCATCGGTTAATATCTTTGGAATTTCGACCCTAGGCTTCCACAACCACCACGACTGCACCGAACTCAAGCGGCTGATGGCCGACTTGGGCATTGAGGTGAACGAAATCATCCCGGAAGGGGCGTCAGTTCATAACCTTAAGAACCTGCCTCGCGCTTGGTTCAATCTGGTGCCTTATCGTGAGTTGGGGCTGATGGCAGCTCGCTACCTGGAGAAGGAATTCGGTACGCCTTGTGTGGACATCACACCGATGGGCGTGGTTGATACAGCCCGTTGCATCCGCAAGATTCAGCAGGTGCTCAACGAGCAGGGCGCAGAGGTTAACTACGAAGACTACATCAATGAGCAAACGCTCCATGTCTCGCAGGCGGCCTGGTTCTCGCGCTCTATTGACTGCCAGAACCTCACGGGCAAAAAGGCCGTAGTCTTTGGTGACAATACCCATGCCGCTGCCATGACCAAGATTCTGGCGCGTGAAATGGGTATCCATGTGGTTTGGGCAGGCACTTACTGCAAATACGACGCTGATTGGTTCCGCGCAGAAGTCAGCGAGTACTGCGACGAGGTGCTAATTACCGACGACCACGGTGAGATTGGCGATGCCATTGCTCGAGTTGAACCGTCTGCGATCTTTGGTACCCAAATGGAGCGTCACGTTGGCAAACGCCTGGATATTCCTTGCGGTGTGATTGCGGCTCCGGTGCACATCCAGAATTTCCCGATTGGCTACAAGCCTTTCTTGGGGTACGAAGGCACCAACCAGATCTGCGACCTGGCCTATAACTCCTTCACCTTGGGCATGGAGGATCACCTGCTGGAGATATTTGGCGGTCACGACACTAAGGAAGTGATTACTAAGGGCATCAGTGCTGGCTCCGACCTGGGCTGGAATAAAGAAGCCACTGCAGAGTTGAATAAGATTCCTGGCTTTGTGCGAGGCAAGGTGAAGCGCAACACTGAAAAGTTTGCGCGGGACCGGGGCCTCAATGAAATCACCGTTGAGGTGATGTACGCCGCTAAGGAATCTGTGGGCGCATAACTCGTTTCTAGTAGCTTGAGTTGCCAGCTTAAATTCGGCAGCTTAAAGTTATCCTCCCGTTGAACTTCAACGGGAGGATTTTATTTGGTATCAATTGCGAAAATTTTAAGCCTCAACCTAAAGATTGCAGGCGGGACCTCTTTCTGTACGAATAGCGCCTAGCAATGTGGCGACCGCAACGCATCTTTGATTTGCGGGGGTTGCGCCTTCGCGGGGTTGGAATGAGATTCGCGTTGGTACTGAGGCTGCACCCAAGCGCTCATCGTCAATTAAACCATCGAACCGGAAGGGGACGTAGTAAACGCCTGGGCCGTTGGTGAGGAAAGATGTGGTTGCCGTATTGATGGCAACTTGGTCAGACTCACCGCCGATCAGATCTTCCCATCCTGGCGCGTCTGTTGCACAGAAGCTAGTGGGAGTGGAGCGGCTGGGCAGTGCTTGCGCTAGCGACTGTACGCGATCATCTGCAACACGAAAACAAGCTTGCCACTGGCGATTTTGGCGTTTGGCGTTGGCTTGAGCTTCGCGGATGACGGCTAGGGCTGCATTCTGAGCTGTGTTCATGCGCTGCCGGTTTAGCAGCCCTAACCAACCAGGCGCGACAATTGCCACTAGAGCCGCAATGATTGCCAAGGCAACTAGCACTTCTAGCAAGGTAAAGCCCGAGTTTGACTGTGGCTGTTTTTGTTGGGTTAGGGGAGCCATAGTTGCCTTTCTGCCACTAATTTGCCAAAGGAGGATTTCGGTTAAACGCACTGCGTATCTGGGCTTGGGTTTGCAGAGTGGGCAAGTAACCGGCTTGACGATTGTTGTCTGGTTGACCTGAACGGGTGGCAGCGTTGCCTCGCAGGAATACGAAAACATCCTGGTTCAACCCAGCCTGTGAAGCGTCTGGGCGAGTGACATAGGCATAGAAGCTGGCATTAGCATTGCCACTAGCTGGCTTAGGCGGAGTCAGACTATAGGTGAAGGGCAAACTCGCGGTTGCTGCGCAAGGATCAGTCTGACTGAGATCGGCCTGACTAGGAGGACAGTCAGGGGGAAATTGATCACTGCCGACATCGATAGGGAAGAAATCGACATGGTCCACTAAGGCTGCCGCTTCTAGAATGCTTGAGCCATCATTCACAGTTGCGGTAGGACAGGAAGTGGCAGTAGGTCCCCCAGATTTACAGGTCCAGCCTTGAAAGCCTTCAGCAGGATCATCCTCGTATCTTTTAACCAGTGTAGATAACTGATTGGGATCGTACTTGCGCAGGCGGTAGCGAATAATTCTCGCTGGACCTTGTTGAATATCAGTTGGGCTTATATTTCTGGCTAAGGCGTAAACAACTAGGGTGTACGCGTTCTGTGAAATCCTGAGACCGTTACACTCTGCTTGATCAGCAGTTAAACGAGCGCAGTCCGCCTCCGTCGGCAATAGCTGCGTGCCAGTTGGATTTCTAAAGTAAGGCGTGCGCTCCTGCTTCCAAAAAGCCAAGACGGGTGTGAATGAACCGTCAGTGACTACAGGCAAACCGATAGAGGCAGCTAAGTTTTGGGTACGTCCGCAACCACCAGCATCGGAAGCATTAGTTACGCGAGGACCACTACCACTCAGGCATTCGCCCTCATAGACATAAACCGCTTCTTTAAGGTCAGCGGCAATATAGTCGAGGGCTTGAGCCATTTCGCGTTGGGTTTCTGAGCGTCCGAAGTCTTGTCTGTCCTGACCAATAAGCTGGGTCATTAAAAACAGAAGCCCCCCAACTGCCAAAACTGCAACCACTGAAGTAATCAGCAGTTCTGTGAGGGTGAAGCCTTGTGTCTTCTGCTGACGCAGTGTGAGCAAATAGGCTCGGAATAGGTTGGCCTTAAGTTTTTGGATAGCCATTATGCGCAGTGCCTAAAGACCAAGTTGGGCTAGTTGGGTGGGCAAGTTGAACTCCCTGGAGCGAGAGACAGACAGTACTGCCTCAGGGCAGAGTCGCTGGAGTTGGTGTAATCGCTGCGGGTAATTGGCGCATAAAGAACGACTAATGGCGATTGAACAGCGCTCTGACCACTGGTGAGCTTTAGTCTGCTGGTGTCGGCTTTGAGGCCATTGCCTGCATAGGCGTCTATGGACTGTTTGGTGTAGACCCTAACGCCCATTTGGAAGAAAACCGGGATGCCTTGAATGGTCGTGGTTTTGACTTGGGTACGGAATGTTTGAATGGCTAAATCAAATTTGTTGTCAGCATTCGTGTCTACGCCGCACCAGTCAGTAACCGTTAGTTTGGAACGGTCGCCGTTACAGTTAGCTGGAGTGGCTGGGGTAGTCGAGGTAGGCACAGGAACCGCGGCTGGAGCTGTGTCGTTATTAGTGGTTTTTGGGGGCAGCAACTGGTCGAGCTGAGCGCTAGTCAAGCCGCCCCGATCCACTAGCAGCCGTACGCGGTTGATTTCTGCTTGCGCCACGCTGAGCGCTTGCTCGTTGCGCTGGTTTTGCACACGGGTGGCCAGGGCCAGGATGATCGGTGGTGCGATAGCACCAATGACCACCGAGACCAGTACCAACGCCACCAGTGCTTCTAGCAGGGTTAGGCCCTGTTCAGTAGACCTATGTCGAGCGTTGTACTGCATCTTTAGGCCCCGGTGTTGCATGGATATTGGGTGGCGCTGCGCAGCTTGCAGATGTAGTCATCGTCAGCTGGCAGTTCTCGGTAGAACTCGTCGCGCGAGTTGGTGGTTTCCGCGATGCGTCGGGCAAAGGCGCTGGGAGGTGCGTATTGCAGGCCCACGTCATAACCCCAATAACGGTTCGGGTTCCGGTAGTACTGGTTGCTTTGGGTATCGTTACTAGATACAGTCGGCGGCTCCCAGGCGTCTTGGTCGAACGGGCCAGTTGCGTAGTTACTGAAGTTGACCTGGATCATTGAGCCGGAGAAGTAGAGGTTTGCGTCTTTCCAGCTTTCAAGGAAGCGCGGGAAGTTGTGCAAACCGCCGGCGGTTTGGTTAAGCCGAGAGGGTACTGTGCCACTGACGATTATGGCGTTGACCCAGGTATTAGTTGGGGCAGTCATTAGCTGACTACTTTCAAAGCCGCTGTCAAAGACTTCAAAACGTTGATAATCAGGCACAGGGATAGGACGTCTCGTTACCTCATCTAGAAGAACAACGTACCGTTGTCCGGCAAGAAGGGTTGATTCGGGACGTGTCTCAATTTCTACCTTGACTAGATTCCCGTTAATTCGCAGCCTTCTCTGGTCCGTTCGGAACCTGAAACAGATACCGTTGTTGAATTTTGAGGATCTCACAACCAAGTTGTAAGGTGCCACATCATCTTCCTCAAAGAGAGGATGACTTACGTTGTAAGCCTTACGATTACCAGTACCGTCAGAGAAGTAATCACTAGGGAAAACACCTAGGACATAGGCTGTATTCGTTAGAGTGGTCGAAGGGCAAAATGGCAAGCCATCTTCCAGGCTTAAGTCAGTCCTCGCTGGCTGGATTTCATTGTCAGCGCTATTAGGAGCATCAGGGTCATCAAGGGCAAAATTCCAACCAATTGCTAGATCACCCGTATCGATAACTGGATTTCCCTGTGATGAGATATGAATGGGTCGCCTTAGTGGATCTAGGAGGGTAGAAGGAGGAACAATTTCGTCACGCTTTGGCTTACGACCCCAACTTAATAATTTTGCACCAGGGTTCGAGGCGCGAAGCTTGGTGAACACCGTAGGCCAAGAGCCAGAAGCTATTTTCGAACTCAAGGTAGGTGCAGCTGGCAGGTTTTGGTTGACATACGACGTGTTGGTCTCAGTAGTACAGCCGTAGTTCGCTCTTATAGGACCAATATCATCAACAGTGTCACCAAAGAAGGCTCCTCTATTGTTGCCAGTGCCAACAGCCATTCGTGAGTTGAAGGATCCATCTTGTAGGAAGCTTTCCTCGATACTGCCGTCACAGAAATTAGAAGAGAGAACAGTTACCGCATCCGAAAGGATTTCTGAGGGGCGCCATATATCGCCGCCTTCGGCTTTAGCTCTGGCAAAGGCAGGGTTAGGTGTGCTTCTGCTATAGAAGCTGCCAGCAAAATTGTTGGCATAATCAATCTTTTCGGTGAATTCCTCAATGAGGCTCCCAACTGCGTCAGCCTCACTGGTGCCACCTGTGCTGTGCAGGTTGAAATTGCCCTGAATATAAACCGGGTCGTCGGAAATAAAGGACAGACCGGCAATGTTTTCTTGCTCAGGAACAATTGTTGCTGCCCGGTCCAGCCTAAAGCCTTGAATCAGGCGGAAGCCATGAGGACGACGTTCCGGATCAGCGTAGTAGTCAACTGATTTGGTGCTAACGCCACGGGTACCGTCAACACAACCTGTGCTGCTCAACTGGCAGACTGGCGGATCCCGATCTGCGTTGACATTCATGATATTGGCTGCATCTGTCGGATCACCTTTAGCCGTAGCCCAAGCCGCAGCGTAATCGTTCCAAGCTTTCAGCTTAGGTCTAGCAATGGCGTCTTCACGAACAGCATCTTCACGGAACGCATAGACCAAGCCGCTCTTGGGTAGCCACGTATCTCTATCATCAGTACTCTTGCTTTGATCTCTCTGACGCAGCAGATCCAAGTCAACGTTGAGAGCACGGACATTCATCATCTCCCGCCCATTTAGGAAGGTAGTGTCCTTAAAGGCGATCCGATAAAGACTATTGTCAGCAGTAATTTTGACCAGGTTGTATTGGCTACAATTCGGTGCGTTCGCCAAAGTACAAACTGCATCTCCGTTAAATCTCTCAGCAGGCGTTACCCAAACATTTGCCCCTGGTATAGTTGTGTCAATCCTTCTCGGATTGATTTTGATGGCATCCAAGTCCGCATCACTAATTGGACTGTACAGAATGGTTGGATTCGGGTTGATCGTTAGCGGATAGCCAGCACGAAATTCACCGTGAGGAGTTGCAGTTAGGGGGAATAGATAGAAGAGAGACTGGTAGGGATTCTCATCTTGGTCTGTCCGACTCGCTCTGATCACCGAGTCAGCTAGACGGTTAGTGACGATGTCATGGGCCAACATGCCCAGAGTGCAGGCTGCGGTGTGCAGAGTTGACTTATCAGCAATACTGAGCTGCTCGTAGTTTTTACGACTAGCTAGAACTCGTCGCAGCTCTGAAAAATTGCCCCAAGCGCTTAATACAGGTTCTGGATGGACCTTCGCATTGGTACCACTAGCTTCTTGAGTGGGTGGGAACGCTCCACTCGCTTCTGGAATACCATCACTGTTGCTATCCAGATAATCCCCAGCAAAATAAGCTAGGTTCTGAAGCGCTCTACGCAGTGGGCTAGTGGCACTGTTATAAGCTCCTATGAAGCCTGCCTCTGAGCCTTGAGGAACATCAAACTCCCAGCCGTTAGTACCTGTGCCTTGGAAGAAGCTTATGCCAAGACCATTGGCGTCTGTGAAGGTTGAGGATGCTCTTAAAGTCTCGGCTGTGCCAGGGTGAACAGTTGTCGCTAAGCAGGCTTTAGGGAAATAACCATCATCTGTCGAACTGTAGTGATAAACAGCCGTCGCCTGAACTGCCGCTAGGCTATCTCGCAAAGCGCGCCGCTGACGGGCCTCATTATCCCGAAGGGTGCCATCTGATGCGGCATAGGGAGGCAGCGGGTTGCTCAGCTCTAGCCGTTGCCCAACAATCAGCCGTAGTCCCTTGGCTCTTGCACGGCGTTCCCAGTAACCATCCAGACCAACTGAATCCTCATCGCCTCCAGATTTCGGCCCCTCCCGGATTAGATCATCTCCTAATAGTTCAACCTGACCACCAGTAATGAGCTGATCCGTTGCAACAATTTCATCGCCAATATTTTTGGCAATTTGTTGGCTAAATTGAACCGCTGAACAATTGCCAGTCGTATCGTCCCGGGTCGCCCTTTTGTAAGTTGGCTTAGGACCGTAGCGATTGTCAGCACGATAGGTGTCGTCAATGTAGGGCAAGCAGGACCTATCCCCATCTCCCAAAATCTTGATCCGGTCTGCCACATCTCTGTTTTCCCAAGGCGCGGCTTTCGCGGTCCTGTAAGTAGCGTCTCCGCCCCTCGGCACAGAAGCATCCCTGGTAACAATCTGCAGAGGGTCTAGTGCCAGATTGATTGGGTCTGTGTTGGCGTTGCCATCAACAACAGAATCCTCTACGTTGTTAACTCTCTCTGAGTCTGTCGGTGCGCTAGCATCGCCAGGGTGAACATCAAAAGTGACATTGTCTCCGGAGTAGGCGTTATCACCAATGGTGCCAACTGCAAACAAGCCCCGCGCGCTGACTTCGGAGTTCGCTGCTGGCAAGTAATAGCAAGAAGCAGGTGAACTAATTAGATAAGAGCGGAAGCTATCTCTAGTGGTGAACAAACTACCTTCAGTGCGAATCCGTCCGTTCCAGTTGAAGGCATCGCCAGCGAAAACTTCCAGATCATTTCGGAACAACGCTCCAAAAGTATTACCCGGTTCGACTTCTCGATCTTGCTGATACTGAAGTGCCGCAATCGTCGAATTGAGAGGACTACCAGCAGCATTTCCTGTGGCTACGTCAGTAGGCAGGGTTACGGCGTAGATCTGAAAATCTTTTCTAGAAGCCCCATCACGAACTCCGCTAAACCAGCCGGCTCTACCTCGGCTGAAACTACCCGCCTGACAAACATTGCCTGTGGCACCAGTTGGACCATTGCGAACAACTAACGCGTTTGCTTTAACGTTGTCAGGAGAGTTAATCGTGATGTCTTCCGGATCTAAGACATCATTATCCCCATTGGTATCAACCTGTGTCTTCAGGAAAACGCCATAAACCGTTGTGGTGTTATCCGCAGGGTTAACAAACTTCCAGGCAGGCACTGGGTCAGCCGCCTCAATATTGCCGTCGGCGTTGAAATCGACATTGAGGTCAGCTTCGGTTAGCTGAGTCTCATCTGGAAGGCTGTTGTAAGGATTGCTCGCCAGAGCACCGGCACCGCCCAAGCCATTGTTGAGCAACATGCCCGCGATGTATTCCTCAGAAGGCTCCCCAGTGGGCAGACGACTATCCTTCGTGAACAAATACTCCAGCTTGGCCTTAGCCCGGTCAATCGCAGGTGCAGCCGCGTTTTCGATTAGTTTTTCCTGGCGCGAACCAATGTTCTGGTTGGTACGGTTGTAAGCCCGGAACACTAGCAGACTCACCACCAGCGTCATGATCAACAGCACAAACACCGTAGTCGGCAGCACGAAGCCCGAGGCCGCCCGACCCCGTACCCTACCAGGGCGTACCAGGAAGCCGCGCAACAGCCACCGCTGCAACGATTGCCCCACCCGCTTGCAGAATCGACTCGACACCCGCAACACCTGGCTAAGCCCTAGCCCCTGCCCATCCGGCCTGGCGCTTGGGTTCGAGGTTCTTCGTGCGCGAGGACGCCAACTCTCTACACGACGCCTCACGGCAGCCAATGGCTCAGCAATCACACGCTGGAAAAATGAAGGTCGGCGCTGGCGACGCTTTCTCTGTGCAGAACGTGACATAGATCGCTCTCTAGACTCCGTGTGTTACCGGGTCAGCTACACTGACTGCCCTGATCAATTCCGTGGAAAGACTGTACTTCTGAACCGACTAGGCTCTTAGGCTGAAAATGGAAAGTTCTGACTGGATTCAGCGAGTTTCCTCAGCTTTTCTCCCCCTGTTCCGGTTGGCCGCCTCAAGAACTGACTTAAGTAAGTAGTAGTTCTGGCACTGTGGCTGCTACAAGCAGTTAGGCTCTAGTTTGCCAAAAGTTTACCCACTTAGGCCAGCCAAACGATCTGCCTACCGGAAATTTGCTACCTACCAGAAATTTGAAGTTCAAGGTGAACTCCCCTTCGAATCTCAGGCTGAATCTCAGGCCATCTAACCCACTGCCTGCCCAGCTCCCAAAAAAGCCGCCACATACAATAACCCGACCTTAGCCCCCAGCCCTGCTTCAAAAGAAGCAGCCTAGGACCAAGACCGGGCCATCGCGTAACCCACAGGTTGTTCTGTCGAGCCCTCAGGGCCAGCCGAGCTAGAACTTGTTGAGATTGATCCCAGCTTCCAGTGCAAAGGCATCGATGCCCTTGAAATTGAGAGTTTTGATTGCCTTGGTAGACAGACGCAGGCGAACCCAGCGGTTGCCCTGAGGCCACCAAACCCGCTTCCATTGCAGATTGACTTCTTGAAGCTTCTTGGTCCGACGGTGAGAGTGGGAAATCGCGAAGGCGTTGTTGGCTTTTTTGCCCGTCAGGGCGCATTGGCGTGACATAGTCAGAGTTCTCCAGTGAGTTGCGGTTCACGATAGCTGCAGCCCCCTATTGTACAGTCTAGGCTCAACCCTTCTGGCTGGCCCACAAGCGCCGAGGCGATGAGGGGTAGTAATACTCTCAAATTCGGCTCCCTGGCCCAATATCCAGATCACGCACCGAGACTTACGTTGGCGAGCGACAGGCTATGCAATCGCGAACGCCAATCCGCCACAGCTTTAGCTAAATCACCCGTCAGCCAGCTGTCGTATTGAGCATAGATGGGTAACCGAGGCACCAGTTGCCAATCAGCTGCGGCCAAAGTTGCTGCCAACTGCCGGTCTAGCGGATGGGGGTAATCCGGATTCACATGATCCAATGGGCCAATACCGCCTAGATCCCGCGCTCCCAAGTCCAGACAGCGCAGCAAGTGCTCGTCACTCACCACCAAATTGGGCGGCACCTGTAGAACAACCTCTGGCGGCAATACTTCTCGGGCCTCGGCAATCACCTCGCATAGCTCAGTCGGCGCTAAGCTTGCCCCCGCCCAGCTCTGAGAACTACCAACTGTATGCGGTTGAAAGATGACTTCCTGAATATGCCCCCACTGCCGCTGAACCTCAGCAATAGCTTGCAGGCTTTCCCGACGCTCAGCTCGGGTTTCACCCAGACCAAGCAGCAACCCAGTCGTAAATGGAATGCCCAGTTCACCAGCCTGGATCAGCTGGGCTAGGCGCAGCTCAGGGCGTTTACTGGGCGCGTGGCGATGGACCGTCTTGAGCAGCCGGGGCGTGACCTGTTCCAACATCAGCCCCATCGAAACATTGACCGACTTCAACTGAGCCATTTCGCTTCGGCTCAGCGGTCCTGCATTGGTGTGAGGCAAAAAACCTAAACTGAGGGCCAGTTCGCAGAGATCGTAAATTCGTTGTAGCCAAGCCCCTCGCCGCGCATCCTGAGGATGCACCTCTCCACTCAAAATCAGAACCTCGATCACGCCCTGCGCTTGCAAAGGACGCAAGGCGGCCTCAGCTGCCGTCAGGCTCAACCAAGGGCTTTGGTGTGGGTCGGCCCGAAAGTTGCAGTAAGTACAACGATTGAAGCACTCGTAGGTCGGAACCAGGGTGAAGGCGGGACTGTAGGTAACAAGACGCATCGGAAGGCTGAGCATGATAGGCCCAAGGCTGAGATCACAGCAGTCGAACCCATATAAAGTGCTGCCTACATAGGAAAACCTACGTAGGCAGCACTTTAATATTCTGACAGCAACTCTGACGGCAATTCTGGTAATAAAAGGCAAGTTGGTAGAAATGGGCAAAGTTTAGCTCTCTACCCACTCTTATCTTGCCTTGTTCAGGCTAGTAACTTAGCGACCCCAAAGGACCTGCACTTAGAGCATCGGATGCATAGCACGGGTCAGGCTTTCGAGGGCCAGGTAATGCTCCAAGTGATGCGCGTATTCCTCACGCTCCACAATGATTTCGCGCAAGATCTGCTCACTTGCAAAGTCGCCCAAGCCATTGAACCTGCGGATCAGTACCCGCAGCATTGAGATGATATCGCCTTCAGCATTGAGGTCATGTTCCAGCATCTGACGCAAATCGAAAACGCCTTCTGGCTCTGTCTCAAAGCAAGCTAGTTCCTGCTGCCGTGCAGGTGTAGAAACCGGCACACCGCCTAAAGCTGTAATCCGTTCGGCAACCTTGTCAGCTTGATCGTGCAATTCGGAATAGCCATCTTTTAGAAAATCATGAAGCTGGCCAAATTGAGGGCCAGTCACGACCCAGTGATGCTTTTGATACTGATGAAACAGTGTAAAGAGACTACCGAGCAATGGATTAAGGTCATTGACCACACTGCCCGCCAAATCCCGTTCTAGTCGCAGTACATTGTCTGCAATTACATCAGGAGCCTGCCGCAGGATGCTGCTGTGGTTAGTGGTGGTATTCATTTCCTTGTCTCCTTGCTGAATCACGAACTGCTGGTGGGCAGCTCGATGATCCAAGTATAGGTTCAGTAACCCGAAAAAAACTCTTTAGTCTGCGTCTGCCATTACTACAAAACATTCTCAATAAACACAGAAAATAAATATCAATTGGACTGACTACAACCCAGGTATTACAGGGGGCTTAGACAAACTAAATGCTAGTTTTTCTAGCCAATTGACCGCGACTAATTGTAATTTCTAGCAGTAGCTCATAATAATTTTTGTTGGCAAATTCATATTTAGCCTCAGGCCAGCTTTGGCAGGTTCGGCATATATAGTGAAGCAACAGCAGGAGACTGCACAGTGCTAAAGGTCGCAGTGGCTTCCCAGAAGGGAGGCGTGGGCAAATCAACTCTGGTGATCACTTTAGGAGCAGCTTTAAAAGCGCAGGGACTCTCAGTGCTGATCGTGGACGCCGATCCTCAGGGCTCGGCTACTTACGGGATGGGTTTCACCGAAGCTCAGGGGCTGGCGGGATTGGCAGCTCTGCTGGCAGGTAGGTTGGAAATTCAGACTGGCAGCGGCCCCTGGCCAGATCTAATTGCAGGGGGTGAAGCTACTGCCTTTCACGCCTGGCAAAGTACAGAAGACCTCAGAAAAGCGCTGATGCCCCTGGCTCCCCGCTACGATCTCTGCTTGATTGACTGTCCGCCCAGCTTGTCATCAATATTGATTGCAGCAATTATGTCTGCCGATCGAGTGTTTATCCCCGTGCAGGCGGATCCACTGGTCCTCCGGGGCTTGGGTAAGTTAGTCCATCTCATCGACTCCACCCGCTTGGGTTCAGGCGAGAATCCTGGAGCCTATCCTGTTGATGTGGTGCGCAGTCGCTACCGAGCCCAGCTGCGTCTGACCGCAGAGGCTGATCAGCTGCTTGCTACTTCTGAGCGTTGGCAAGTGTGGCAGACTACTATTCCTGAACAGGTGAGCATCGCTGAAGCTGCAGGTCACGGCCAGCCGATCATCACTTACAGTTCCTGGTCTACAGCCGCCCGAGCCTTTGAAAATCTGGCCGTCGAAGCCATAGGTCGTTGGCAGTTGAAAGAAGGCCGTTAAGGGAAGGCAGCCCAGAGAACCATGAGTGAAGTCATACCCCCGCGTTTAGGCCGCAACCCACTCGGCGACTTGGTTGAGCCGGCGGTAACAGGGCAGAGTCTAGAACAACTCTTGCAAAGTTCAACCTCCTTGCTAGGGCCGTTGCTGCCTGCTGTGCCTGCACCCAAGGGCTCTCCTCGACCAGAAGACGTAGAGAAGCCACCAACCTCACTGTTCGCTTCCCCACGAACCGCTAGTTACCCACAACCTAGGCGCTCACAGTCATCAACCTCAAGAACGCAAGGCTCGACAAGTGGCTTGGTTCGTAAATTAATCAGTGCCTCCCAACCGCAAACATACCCTCCTACGCTGGAGTTAAATCTGCGGCTACCGATCCCTTTGCACCAACGCCTGCAACAGGTTTTGGACCACTTGGCTGCTCTTGCCGCAGAGCGTCAGCTACCATCCCCTGATACTTCTCAGGTGGTCGCGATCGCGCTAAACGACTGGCTAACTCAGCTCGAAAAGCTTGACTCAACCACTCTGCTAGAAGCCTTACAGGACTACGCTGAAGCTCAGACTCAAACTCAGAGCCAAGCTCCAGAGCAAGCCCAAGAGAGTATCGAATCCATGAACGAGCCGCTGGACGAGTGACCCATGAGCTTGGTAAGCATGTCTGCCTTAGTGAAGGCAGCATTAGAAGGACAGGTCGTCAGCTTTCCCACCGATACAGTACCGGCCTTAGCTGTTCGACCCACCGATGCGCCTCAGATCTTCAAACTCAAAAACCGTCCTGCCAACAAGCCCTTAATCTTGATGGCGGCTGAACCAGACCAGTTGTGGCAGTTGGCTGCTGGCAGTGACACCGAGCGCGAGGCGTGGCAAGCGTTGGCCGCTCAGGGTTGGCCTGGTCCTTTAACCCTGGTGCTTCCCTGTAGTTCAGCCGTACCAGATGTAGTCAATCCTGGGTTGACCAGTATTGGCCTACGCATCCCCGATCATCCGATAGCGCTCAAGATCTTGCAGCAAACTGGGCCTCTAGCAACGACCAGCGCTAACGTATCTGGGGAAGCACCGCTCCTTGATCCTCTAAGTATTGAGGCTGCATTTCCAGCCGTGCAGGTCTTGGCATGGGAGCAGAGTGAGCAGGCAATACATAGCGGCTTGCCCTCAACCGTTGTTGAATGGCAGGGAGTAACAGCAATTGAGGGTAAGCCAAGCTGGCGGCTATTGCGACAGGGGGCCTTTCAGTTGCCATCTGAGTAAGCTAGGCTCAGTGAACTCTTCTCTGTTGCCGCTCTCTCAACCCTCTATCCGTGAACGGTGTGAATGGAATCCATTAAAGACCTGAAGCACAAGTTAGAGCAGGCTGAATTAGCCTGCCGCTTACTGGAAGAAAGCAACCGCTTTAAAGCAACCTTCCTAGCTCGCACCTCCCACGAGTTGCGCTCGCCTCTCAACGGCATTATTGGCATGCACCAGCTCATTCTGGGTGAACTCTGCGAGGGACCAGAGGAGGAGCGAGAGTTTTTGCAAAAGGCCCACGAATCTTCGCTGAAGCTACTGGCCCTGCTAGACGACTTGATCGACGTATCTAAGATGGAGTACGGCACAGCCCAGTTGCAAACAGCGCCGCTACCGCTGGCCCGCTTGCTCCACGAGGTTCAGCAATTAGCCCATTTGCCTGCCCAGAACCGTAACCTGCGCCTGGAAGTCACGCTGCCACCAGAAGATTTGCACGTACTGGCAGACTACCGCCGCCTGAAACAGGTGTTTCTCAACCTAATTGACACTGCAATCAGTCAGATGCCCGAGGGTTCTATTCGGGTCTTCTCGCATCTAGAGCCCAATCAATCCCAAGTCCAGGTTTACGTCGAAGATCAACGTCCACCGCTTCAGGAGTCTGAAACACAAACCCGGAGTCCTGCTAAGGAGCCAGCAGATAGTGCAGGACTGAACCTAGCCTTGGCGGCTCAGCTCGTTCACTTGATGGGGGGTGAACTGCGCGTCTTACCACCGGGCACACCCACACCAGCACCCGTTTCAACCACTCAAGAACTACTAGCAACCGAGGACTGGCCCGCGACCGTTGTCTGTTGCTCCCTTCCCTTGGCCACGCCTGGTAGTTAGCGGAGAGCGGATAGTTAAAGCCAGCTAGCAAGAAATTTGGGAGCACTTCACAGCGATTGCTCTGCTCTCTGCTTCAGGCTTTGCAGGCTACGTTGTGCCTCTCGGCTGAACACTCTCTTCTGGGTAGGGTACAAGAGCCAGGCCAGCCAGCCTTTGGAGTGAACCCGCCAGAGTAAACGGCAGCTATCCCTGTTATGAGCTTCAAGCACACGCTCAAATATGACCCGAATGCCAGGGAGCTGCACCTGGTATTCAAGCTGAGCCATGGGCTCCACACGCAGCAATTGTAACGGTAGCTTCATGCCATTGGCCGATTGCAGAATTCCAGTAGCACCGGCGGTTGCAGAGCCATCTAGCGTCACCTTAAGCAAACTGGGATCCCACTGGGGCCAAGCTTCCGGTTGAGCTAGCAGTGCCCAGATTTGTTCTGGTTTGGTATGGATGATTACAGACTGCTCTAACAGCTGAGGCATGAGGGTTTTCTAGTGAAGTTCTAGCCAGAGCCCAGAACTTTGGTGAAAGTTTACAGGGCTATTGCTTCCCGTGAAATTTCGGAGAAACCTCCCTTAAACACTCTCGGGGACTCCCACGTCAAGGATAATAACCTCAGGGTGTAGTGGGCTACGACAGCAACAGGCAGGCTGTCTGAAGATTCGTCCCTTTGGCTTTAAGTAGATCTGCGCAATTCTGAGACAATTTCTGCAAAATCCGGTCTGAGTTGCCGTATTTTTCGGGTTTCTTGGTTGGGCACAACTTAGGACAATTAAAAGTCATGAGAGGCAACTGAAGCAGGCCCTTCGATTAGAACAGGTAGGGCAAGCGCTACAGTCGTCGACTAGCCAACATGACACTAGTTATGGAGTCTTGAACGCAACCATGACTGTCAAGCACGTCATCCGCCAACTGGTTGAAAAGGCACTCTACATCCGCAGCCTCACTCCGGATATTGAGGACGAAATCAATTTCGAACTCACCCGCCTTGGCTATATTTCCGATGTCGACTACGAAGCTTTGGAACTGTTGATGAGTGAGATGGACGAGGGGCGGATCAAACTGGTGAGCCGTTGCTAAGCCCTTGCTTAGCCCTGATTTAGCTAGCTGAGCCGGAAACGTCTCTTCCCTCATCCAATTCGGAAGCATCTTACTACCCCCGTGTCATTCTCGAAACAATGGCCGAGTTTGCTGGTTGGGTTCCTCACCCTATTGGCGCTTGGCGCTTGTCAGCAGACCCGCCCAAAGGCCAAGAATACGCTGCCTGCCCTACCTCAAGAGGGGCAAATCCAGGTTTACTTCAATCGGTCTCAGGCTACCTACTACACGGAGCCCTACCGTCCCATTGAACGCTACGGCGACAACCTGGAACAGACTTTAATCGATAACATCGCTACAGCTCGCACCAGCATTGATGTAGCCATTCATGAGTTGCGTCTGCCTGGAGTTGCTCAAGCTCTAGCAGAGCGTCAGCGTGCTGGGGTACCCATCCGGGTTGTTCTGGAAAATAGCTACAGCCGCCCCTGGAGTGGCTACACCTCGGCCCAAATTGCAGGCCTGGAGAAACGTGGCCAGAATAGCTATCGCGAGGCGCAGGCGATGGCAGATCTCAACCATGATGGCCAGGTGAGCGCTAGCGAGTGGGAGCAACGGGATGCTCTCAATATTCTGCGGCAAGCAGGGGTGCGCTGGATTGATGACACGGAGGACGGTTCAGCAGGTAGCAGCCTGATGCACCACAAGTTTCTAGTGATCGATCAGCGAGTGGTCATCGTCGCCTCTGCTAATTTCACTCCTAGTGACGTTCATGGAGACCAGCTGCAGCCTGAAAGCCGAGGCAACGCCAATCACCTCTTACGCCTCGAAAGTCCAGAGCTAGCAGCAATATACAGCCAGGAATTCGCCTTGATATGGGGCGATGGCCCAGGCGGGCAGCAGGACAGCCGATTTGGTCTGAAGAAGCCCTATCGGCCCGCGCAGGCCGTTCAAGTAGGCGGCGTTAAAGTTGAGGTGCAATTTTCACCCACCAGTGGGACTCGCCCCTGGCAAGAGAGTGTCAATGGCCTGATCGGACGGGCACTGCAAAGTGCCCAGCGGAGTGCTCATCTGGCCCTGTTTGTGTTCTCCGATCAAAATTTGGCCAATGTCTTAGAGGTAGACCACCGGCAGCGAGGTGTGGCGATAGAAGCGGTCATTGATCCTGGTTTTGCCTACCGCAGCTACAGCGAGGCTCTAGATCTCTGGGGCTTGTCCCTACCTCAAGATTGCCGCCTAGAGGCTGGTAACCAGCCCTGGCAAACAAGCGTGCAAACGGTGGGTGTGCCTGTGCTGTCACCAGGCGATCTCCTACACCACAAGTTTGGGGTAGTAGACGCTCAAACCGTCATTACTGGCTCTCAGAATTGGAGCGAGGCTGCTAACCAAAGCAACGACGAGAATTTGCTTGTCATTCACAGTCCTATCATAGCGGCTCACTTTGAACGTGAGTTCAGTCGCCTCTACGACTCAGCTGTGCTGGGGCCTACCAAGCGTCTGCGCCAACAAATCCAAAAGCAGCAGTCTCGCTGCGCCTCTGTCCAGCAGCTTAAAGTCTCCAAGCCAGATGAACCCAGTTAACCAAGGTCACAAACAGCAGTCGTGAACACCAGTCAGAACCCCATCAGAACCCCAATTGTTGAGGCAGTTGTGCGGACGAAGGAGCTGATAGACTGCAAAAGTTGGTTACTCAACCTGGTAAAGCACAATGGCAATTTTGGATCCCCAGGGACGTCTGTTTGGCAAAATCAACCTGCTAGATTTCGGGGCGATACTGGTGATTCTGTTGTCCGTAGCTGCCGTCTTTCTCTTCCCAGGCCAGTCAGGCTCCTCTGTTGCCCAGATTGGTACAAAGACCGAGTCGGTGGAAGTCGATATGATCATCCGGGGCTTGAGTGTTGCCAATCCCCAGGAGTTGCTCAAGGCTGGTGAGAAAGCCAACGTCATTATTCGGAACCAGCCCTACGGCGAGATTGACGTCAAGGCTGTCAAGATATTGCCCCAAGAAGCTTTGGTGCCCATGAGTGATGGCACTGTCAAGGTTTTGAAAGACCCACGCATCGCTGAGGGACTGGTGCGCGACCTAATTGTGACTCTCAGCGGACAGGCTCAAGTTACCCCAGATGGCGTGGTTCTAGGCAACAGCAAGCTCAAAGTAGGTACGCCAATTCAGCTTGAGGGTTTCAAGTACGACCTACGTGGCGGTGTTATGGATGTCCGCGTCCTAGGCAAAAGCTGAGCTTCTGACGCTCGCCCTTAACGATTACCCCTTAATGACTACATAAAGTAGAGGGGTTTAGATAGAGGGGGGATCTACCCTACCAGAGTGATGGCAGGTCGGCGACCATAGTGTGGCAGCGCTTGAACCCAACTGGGGCGTTCTCCGTGTTGCCATAGGCAAAGCGCTAGATCCAACAAACTTAGGACAGGAGCAGGTTCATGAGACTCAGCATTCACTCGTTCCGCTTGTGGCCACTGAGTCAGGTTTTGCTCCCAGTCTTCAAGCTGCCAAAGCTGTTCGGGTTGGTGGATCAGTAGTTTTGGAGGCTCGACGGTTCCAGGGATACCAGGCACAAATTGATATAAACCGCCGAAGACCTCGCCCTGCTTTGCAGCCATTTGTACGGCAAACAGACGGGGATCAGCACAAAATAACTCTCTATGGAGAGAGCTATGTAGCCAAGCCAGGATTGCTAAGCTTGATACAGAATACACAGGAATCCCTAGTTGCTGACCCAACGTTCGCGCCACGGTTACGCCAATTCGGATGCCTGTGAAGCTGCCTGGCCCTCCAGCTACGGCGATCAACTTCAAGTTTGACCACTGCTCAGGGTGCCACTTGGGCTGCAGGCTCACAAACTCTAGCAGGTGCTGATGCAAGACAGACGCCAGACTACGGCCTACTGCCCAGGTTTGCTGCTGTCCCTGCCCTTGTAGGTTGCATATAGCTAAACCGAGCGTGTCGGTTGTGGTGTGGAGCCCAAGAGCAAGACCAGTCTGCCCTAGTTCACCTACATCGTGTTCGTCAGCGTCCAACTTAACAGAGCCCAGCACTTCACGAAGGGTAACAGAAAATGACTGCACAATTTCTAATGCGGCCTCCACTGAGCGGTTTAGGTAAAATTGCCCAGCGGGAGTGGCAGCATTTTTATGAACTTTTGGCGGGCGTTCTGGGTGCAACAGTAGAGGTGCTGCCGGGTAGTGATCACTTAGAGCAGATTCAGCTTAGTGCTCAGGCGATTGCCTTTAACGGTCAAGTCATTGGTCAGTCTTCTGTGGATCTGACCCTACAGCAGTGGTGTGAGCGTCGGGAGTGGCAGTGGATCAAGGCAGACATTGCCCTGGATGGCCGTGACTGGCGCTGGGACGAGATGCGGCAACTCTTTTGGGTCGGTCTGCGGCCTGGGGAGCAACGGCTGCTTCGACAAACGTACCAGAGCTTTGCAGGGACTGCTCAACCAGAGTTAGTGCCGCTAACCCTCGCTCATCCTCTAATTCGGCACCTAGACGAATGCTTTTGCCCACTGCCAAACGGTCAAGTGCTCTATTACCCTGAGGCTCTTTCGCTGGATGCACTGGCTTTAGTTGAGGAGTACATCCCAGCAGACTGCCGGATTGAGGCAAGCTACCAGGACACGCTGAACGGCGCTTGTCAGGCTGTGGCAATTGGCAGAACTTTAGTGATGCACAGCGCTTCCTCTGAATTACGCAACCGCTTGAATCAACACGGTTTTCGAGTCTTTAGTTCTGACTTGACCGAGTTTGAGGGCGCTGCCAACGCCCTCTGCTTACCACTCTGTGGCCTGACTCAACCAGCATTTGTCGGCCTTTCAGAACACTGCTCACCGTCCCAGTGCTGCTCTTAGCAAGCACAGAACCTGAGTTTGATCAGGGCTCTAGGTAAAGCTAGAGCCTGAGTCGTTAGGAAAGGTGCGCTTAAAGTCTTCCAAAAGGTCGTCAATCTCTTCTAAGGCTTGATTGACATCAATTCGCAAAGTCCCTAAGTTAGGTTGCTCCAGCAGTTCAACTAGGGACTGGCGCTTGCTGGCAATAGCGTTGATGCGTTCACGAATAACTTGGGGTTCCATAAGTTCGAGGCGAAGACAGGGTTAGGGGCGTCCAATGATCACATTCTATGGTCATCTTCAAATCTGTTGGAGCTCTCGCCAGGGTAGGCAACTACGCATCGATTGCGCCGGGCACTAGAATGGCTGGAGTGACTGCCTGTTAGGAGAAGACCTGTGCGCAATTGCCTCTCACGATTCCTGAGTATCGTGGCGTTTGCAGCGCTGGCAGGTGCTGGTCCCTTGGCCCATACCGTGCAAGCTCAGGTGCTAGTTCCCCACCAAGTCGAACTAGACCGTACCAATCTTGAGCGGCAGGGCATGATCCTCGCCCGTGAAGCTATTCAATTGGCTCAGTTTCGGCAGACCGAGGAAGCGCTTGCTCGAGCTCGGCTAGCGGTTCGGCTGGCCCCTAGAGCCTACGAAACTTGGGCTGTTTTAGGGAGCCTCTACCTGCGCAATCAGGATTTCTCTAAAGCGATTAGCAATCTTCAAGAAGCCAGTCGCCGTGCGCCTAACAACCCTGATCTCTTGTCTAGCTTAGGCTCTGCCTATCTCCAACAAGGCAACCATGCGCAAGCAGTTCAGTCTTTGCAGAATGCTCTAAAACTGGCTGGCGGCAATTCTGCAGGCACCCGCTTCGACCTGGGCAATGCCTATTTTCAGCTGCGTCGCTTCCGAGAAGCCATCGACCAGTACAGCCGGGCTTTAGCCCTAGAAGGGAAATTCTGGCCAGCGATGAACAACATCGGATTGGTTGAGTATGAGTCAGGCAATGCTCGCTCAGCCATTCGGCGTTGGGAGGCAGCGCTAGCCATTGACAGCGAGGCTGCCGAGCCCAAACTGGCTTTGGCTGTCGCGCTTTACAAACTGGGCCAACGAGAACGGGGATTGAGCCTCGGGGAAGCTGCGCTGCGCTTGGACCCTCGCTACGCCAGCCCAGACTTCTTACGAGAAAACCTGTGGGGCGAGCGCTTGCTCACCGATGCTCGCTCAGTTCTGTCTAACCCGCGCATCCAGTCAACGCTACGTGATGCCAGACCTAGCAGCCCGCCTACGCCTGAAGCGAGTGGGAATTAAGTAACCTAACCTAGCTAGTGGCCGTTAAACACACCATTAAACATCTAGGTAATCACTGGGCCGGAAGCGACGTTCTGGCCCGACTTGCGCCGTTAGACGCTCAGTCACCTCTTGCTCTGGGATAGATTCTGGCAGAGATGGGGTAGCTGTAGTCGAGGGTTCCAGCGGTTCCACATTGCCAGTGGATAGGAGTTTTAGGCGGATCCGGACCTCAGTCCCACAGTTCTCGCCAGCACTGTAGAGATCGATCCAGCCGTCCATCAGCTTCATCAAATCGCGCGAGATCGACAGTCCCAGACCAGTACCCTGGAAGCGGCGGGTTGTAGAACCGTCGGCTTGGGCAAAGCGCTGGAACAGCTTAGCCTGCTGCTTAGGATCGACGCCAACACCAGTATCAATAACCAACACTTCAACTTCACCTTTAGCCCGATCTAAGCGGGTGCTGACCGTGACGCTGCCACTGTCGGTGAATTTAATTGCATTGCCAACCACGTTCACTAACACTTGCTTGAGTCGAACCGGATCGGCGCGAACCTGCAAAGGAGTGCCCAGTGTCTTGGGCATAATCAAGGCCAGTTTCTTTTCCTGCGCCTTGACCTCACACATGTAGGAGACTTCTAGCAGCAGGCGGTTGAGATCGACGGGTCCTAGAGTCACTTTCAGCTCTTTGCCCGATTCAATACTGGCGATGTCAAGAACGTCATTGATGATGCCCAGTAGATGAACTGCCGCATCATCAGCTCGCTTGAGGAAGTCCAGCTCTTCTTCTTTGTTGTCGCAGAAGCCATCCCGCACTAGGCGTACTAAGTTGATGATTGCGTTGAGCGGATTGCGCAGTTCGTGAGATGTGTTTGCCAGAAAAACGCTCTTGATGCGGCTAGCTTCTTCCGCTTCCTTACTCACGACCTCTAACTCACGAGCACGAGCCTCTAGGCGATTAACCATCTCGTTGAGCGTTGCCGCCAACTGATTCATCTCACGGATGCGGAAGTTCTGCGGGATACGCATGGCATTGCTGCCCGCTTGAGGATTCAAGCGACGGTCGCGAATCCGTTGCGCTTCCTTACCCAGAGTTTCTAGGGGTAGGGCTAGGTCACGGGCAAAGTAGATGGTTGCCAGAACGTTTGCGGCTAGCAGCGCCCCTACGAGCGTAATCATGGCCAGCAGAATATCATCCAGCCCTTTGAGTTCTTGGGCGAGGGGAGAAACCATGAGTACAGCCCAGGTTCGGGCCTTAGCCTGATTAGGTGGGTCAATCGAAATAGAGCTAAAGCCTGCTAGCCATTCTTCGTTTTGCTCGTTGTAAAAGTGAGCAAAGTAGTCCTCACCGCGCAGGGCCCGACTGACAATACTTTGCAATCGCTTGGCATTTTGAACCCGCCAGATACTATCGCCAACTCGGTCAGCTGATGCGTGGGTGAGAATGTTGCCTTGGCTATCCACCACCATGGCAAACGCTGGGGAGTCATAGTTAGTCTGAGCCTGGTTACGCACCTGAGATTGAAAACTCAGGACGTGGGTCTGACGCCCGGTGAGGCCATAGACCGGGGCCGCCAGTACAAATGTGGGCTCTTGCCCAGGTCCAGGCGACACTGGGTCGGAGACAAAAGTTTTGCCCTTAGCTGCCGTTAAGAACCAGTCCTTCTTCAGGGTTTTGACATTCATCCTGAGGTTGGCAGGGCAACTGCTGGCCTCAATCATGCCATTGCCGGTGTTGGTCAGGTCAATACACTTCACCTCAGGAGGCACTTGCTTGACCAGCGTATTCAAAAACTGCTGGCGCACCTCCGGCACCGGATTCGTGAGCTGCCGAGCATTGGTAGCCGTTAGCAGTTGCCCCTGAGTAGTGTGTAGCCAACTCTGCATCGTTGCCGCCTGACGGAGGGCACTCTCCGCTAGATAGCGCCGGGCTTGGTCCAGCAGGCTAGTACGAGCTTTGCGATAGGCGACCGCCTCACCCAAAAGCAGCACAGGCACACTCAAGAGCAAGATACGAGTCAGTAGCGTACGTCGGAAAGAGTGTCCTGCTGATCTGGCCATAGCGATCTCTTGTCAAAGGGGACGATCTCTAGCTCAGGAGCAGCCAGAGG
This sequence comes from Leptolyngbya sp. FACHB-261, assembly GCF_014696065.1. NCBI lineage: Bacteria > Bacillati > Cyanobacteriota > Cyanophyceae > Leptolyngbyales > Leptolyngbyaceae > Leptolyngbya > Leptolyngbya sp. FACHB-261. Next base: position 326,066 of record NZ_JACJPL010000015.1, read on the forward strand.
CTGAGGGGTTTACGTTCCACAACGGCCTCAAACCATAGGGTTCATACCTAAACCTACATACGGAGGATTTTAAGCACTAATTCTCAGTAGGAACCCTTAAATCAGGTTATGACAACCGAGTCTGACTAGAGATTCTAGCCTGCATTCTCCGCATTGCTGTCCGTAGGAAACTTACGCGCTGATCCAACCCGTGTCCGGGAGAGTATCGAAGCTTACATCGCCATGCTAGCGAAGCTGTGATTAGCCCGCAATCATGCTGCTCACACCCAGTTGCCCCCAGTCTGCCTAAACGGACTACGATAGGAGAGTAGGCCAGCATATTTCATGGTGCGGCCAGTCCTTTTTTTGCGCTCTCCTGCCATGACCGTCCAAAAGACAGCCGCTCCCCGTAGCTCTGAGATTCTCGTTCCTAAACAGAAGCTCAAAAACCCGCCTCTCTCCCTGAACTATATGGGCGATCGCGTGTTACGGCAACCTGCTAAGCGCATCAGTAGCGTTAATCCAGAAACTCGCCAGCTGATTCGGCAGATGCTTCAGACCATGTATAGCGAAGACGGCATTGGTCTGGCTGCGCCTCAAGTTGGCATTTCTAAGCGGCTATTGGTTGTGGACTGCGACCCCGAAAATGCAGCAGCACCGCCATTGGTCCTGATCAACCCCGAGATCAAGAGCGTCAGCCAGGACATTGCGCTCGGCCAAGAAGGCTGCTTGAGTATTCCCTCGGTGTTCCTGGACGTAAAGCGTCCTGAGCAGATCACGGTGAGCTACCGCGATGAACAAGGCCGTCCCCAGAGTCTGACCACTGCGGGTCTCGTCGCTCGCTGTATTCAGCACGAGATTGATCACTTGGACGGGATTCTCTTTGTTGATCGGGTCGAAAACTCGATTCTGCTGGCGCAAGAACTAGCCAAGAATGGCTTTGCTCAGCGCGATGTGAAGCCGCTGCCTCGCTAGACCTCTTGCGCGAGGGGATTGGGCCAATAAATTGGGCTAGTAAATCCGAATCGGCTCCATGAGTAACCCGCCCAATGTCAGCCGAAGGCTGAGTCAACTTGCCACGCTTCTAGAGATTCGAGGCGACAATCCATTTCGGGTCAATGCCTACAGCAAGGCAGCTCGGACTCTCAGAGCCTATGACCTCGCTGATTTGCTTGAATCTGGCACTCTGACCTCAATCCAGGGGATCGGCAAAGGGCTGGCGGAGGAGATCACAGCTCTGGCCCAAACAGGCACTTCGCCCTTGTGGGAGCAACTGCGCACAGAGCTGCCAGTAGAGGGCCTTCTGGAAATAGCTGCGGTTCCAGGCTTGGGCACTAAGTCGATCCGTAGCATTTACCAAACGCTCCACATCTCCTCCTTAGGTGAGCTGGAGTATGCCTGTCAAGAAAACCGGCTGGTTGAATTAGAGGGCTTTGGTGCCAGGAAGCAGAGCAAAATCTTGCAGGAGATTGCTCGGATCAAGCGCAACCGTTCGCTGTTTCGCTATAGCGATGTTATGGCGCTAGCGAAGAGTTTAATCGAACAGTTGCTCCAGGCCAAGACGATTGCAGCCGCCTCGGTCACCGGCAAATGTCGTCGGGCTTGGGAAGTGTTAGAAGGGCTGGAGTTGGTAGTTCAAGGTGAGCCCCAAACTGTTGCTAGCATCCTGAATCACTTAGCCGCGTCCTTGGCTGAGCCAGCAGAGACGCTAGCAACAATGCTAGAGGTTGACGGCAGCACCGTCCGGACGGTACTGGATGGCTTGCCAGTGACGGTTTATTGTTGCCAAGCCCATCGCTACGGCTGGACGTTGCTGCAAACCACCGGCTCGGCTGAGCACTTGCAAGCGTTAGGCGATCCATCGAATATTGCTGATAGTGGTAGCGAGGCAGAGATCTATCAGCGTCTAGGTTTGCCCTGGATCCCGCCAGAACTGCGAGAGGGGACAGGCGAAGTTGAAGCGGCCCGTCGTGGTGAGTTGCCGGAGTTGTTGCGCCGTTCAGATTTACGCGGTGTGCTGCACTTACACACCACCTACAGCGACGGTGCTCACAGCCTAGAGGCTATGGTCCAAGCGGCGCTTCAGCAGGGCTATGAGTATGTCGGCATCTCAGACCATTCCCAAGCGGCTTTCTATGCCGGGGGGCTCAAACCGATTGATATTGTTCGGCAGCATCAGGAAATTGACCGACTCAATGCTGAGTACGCAGGTCAGATTCGCATTTTGAAGGGCATTGAGGCTGACATTCTGCTGGATGGCAGCTTGGATTATGAGGCTGACGATCCAGATATTCTGCAAGCTTTTGATTTTGTAGTTGCCTCGGTACATAGCCAACTCAAAATGCCTTTCGAGGCGATGACCCAGCGCTTGATTCGCGCCGTTTCCCATCCTCGGGTTACAATGCTGGGCCATTGGAGCGGCCGTATTCTACTAGGCCGGCAGGGCTCGCAATTTAACCATGAGGCTGTTTTAGCAGCCGCCGCAGCGCACGGCACAGCCATTGAATTCAATGCCAGCCCCTATCGTCTAGATCTAGATTGGCGGGAACTGCGAACAGCAACCGAGCAGGGCATTCAGATCTGCGTAAATCCGGATGCCCACTCTACAGATGGCTTTGCGGTTGTAGATCAAACCTTAGCAGTGACCCACAAAGGCTGGCTGCAGGCGAACCAAACGCTGAATGCCCAAGGAGTTGATGCATTCTTAAGCTTTGCTGCTAAACAGCACTAAGCTCAAGGGTGCTGAGCAGTCTGCAACTGGGCCAGCCAATCCAGAATCAAGGGATTGACGACTTCTGGGCGCTCGTCGTGGGGGCAATGGCCAGTGTCTGGAATGCCTACAAACTGCACCTGGTCGCTATAACTCTGATAGATCCGCCCTCGGCTGATCGGCGTCCAAGGATCGGCCTCACCCCAAAGCACCAACAAAGGCCGCTCAACTTTGGGCAGCAACTCCTCAGGACTAGGGCCAGGCGGCGCACTTAGGACAGCAGTGAAAACCTGCTGCGCACCCGGATCGCAAGAGGGCTCATAGAGCAAGTCAACTAGTTCATCAGTTACCGCTGCCTGGTTGCGATAAACCTGCTGCAAGGTGCCACGGATGCGAAACTTCCGGCGCACCTGATTAAACATGAATGGGCCAAAGGCTTTGGAGTTGACCAGTCTGCCAAAAACGCCCATTACTAAGCGCAAGGGTGGATTGAGTTCTTGCGGTCGGTGATTTAAGCCTCCAGCACAGTTGAGCAACACGCCTCCAGCCGCAATCTCTGGATGGTTAGCAACCACCATTAGACTCAGCAAAGCGCCGATCGAATTGCCTACGAACACTGTAGGCTGCTGGATGTGCTCGGTCCAGAAATCCTTGATCAGCTCTTGCCACAGATCTAAGCTGTAGGCCAGTGCTGGCTTGTCCGAACCGCCGAAGCCTAACAGATCCAGAGCGAACACTCGATAGCCGCCAGCCGCTAGTACCGGAATGTTCTTGCGCCAGTGGCCCAGAGAGGCGCCAAAACCGTGAATTAATACCAGAGGCTGCCCAGCCCCCATCACGGTGTATTGGATTTTGTGACCCTGCCAGGTCCAACTGTGTTTGTCGAGTGAGCTGAGAGTAGGCGATTGCTGCGTAATCACAGGCAGGATAAGTAAAGTTTTATAAACTAGTTCTACTTTACTGCAAAGTTACTCCCCAGACTCAGGTCACCTGCTGATCCTAGGCTTGCTCTGGGACGACCCTAAGTCTCTGGAGCTAGCAATAGCCAGGAGCTGGGCAATCTTGACATCAGCAGTGCTAAGTCCCGGGATTGACATTCTCAGCAGGCTGAGTAAAGGCTTGAGGATGTTTTAGCCTCGCTTCATGGGAACTTAGGTCATGAAGTGGCGACACAGTGCTGAGGCCTGTGCTGATGGGCTCAGGTCTTGCAGAACTTCAGGGGGCTTCATGAACGTGTTGGCGCTCATCCAGAGACGGCAGGATTGGCAACAGGTGACGCAGCAATTTCGCCTTCAGCTGACGACGGGCGCACTCATTGCTTTAGGGCTAGTTGCACCAGTCCTATGTCCTGCTCTGGCAATGGCCAACGAGGTGCTTGGTTTTGGGGACTTCGGCGATCCTGTAGCCGAGATCCAGCAAGCCCTGAGCAGCCAAGGCTACTACTTTGGGACAGTAGATGGAGACTTCGGCAGCGGCACTGAGCAGGCAGTCATTGAGTTTCAGCAGAGCAATGGTTTGTTTGCTGATGGTGTCGTTGGTTCAGAAACCAGCCGCTTGCTGTTTAGAGTTGGCGAAGAGAGCACAGCCAACCGGATTTGCTTAGAGGACCCAATCGAGACCCAGCAATTGCTCAGCAGCCTGAGGTTCTACTTCAGTGCCGTTGATGGCGTGTGTGGCCCTCTCACGCAAGCTGCCATTCTCGAAGCGCAACGCTCCTATGGCCTGTTCCCCGATGGCGTTGCTGGGCCTCAAACCCTGGCAGTCCTGCGCAGTCAAGCTGCCCCAACTCCAACCCCAACCCCAACTCCAACCCCAACCCCAACGCCAATCGCTGAACCTTCAACCGGCACACCTGGCAGTAGTGCTGCTGTTGATGTGGTCGAACTTCAACAGCTGCTTCAGGCCAGGGGCTATTACTTGGGTTTTGCGGATGGCGTCTATGGTCCTGCCACCGAGGCGGCTGTTCGTAATGCCCAGTTCTTCTACGGCTTAACAGTTGATGGCATTGCTGGCCCCCGGACACTTGAAGCGCTGCGGACCCGTCCCCGCCCTGACTTCGACAGTCCCTGATGCTAGTTGGGAGGCTGGTTGGGTGTGCTGATTGAAGCAGGAGTCACCGGGATTGAGCCTCGGGATTTAGTAACAATGAGCGCAGACAACAAGCAATCCGGCCAGCAGCCCCCGCTTCACCCATGCGTTGACGGCCATTGACTCCACAAAGCTGTAGGCGGTCAGGATCCTGTAGCAAGCTCGTGACTACAGCTGCCGCATCTGTGGGTTGTTGAACCAGAGTCAAAGAGGGGCCAAGCAGACGGGTCTGTGCTTCTGCGAAAGCATATGTAAATTGGGGACCGCCACCGGGAAAGCAAATAACTGGTTTACCCAAACCCACCAGTTGCTCTGTTGCCGTACCTGCCATCGCCAATCCCAAATGAGCCTTGTGCAAACAATCGGCAAAGGCCCCTTGGATCAAGTGCAGATAAACTTGCTCTCGCTTAAAACTGCGTTGGGCAACCGCACGATTTGCAACCGCTGTCTCACTCCAGGATTGCTGCCGCGTGAGCTGGCCGAACTGTTCCAGATCTAACTCAGGCGAGAGAGCCGCTAGAAAAGTTACAGAACGAGCGGGTTTGTTTTGGACAATCGCCTCGACTGCGGCGAGAATTTGCTGCCAGTTGCGATAAGCTTCTGGCGCGCGCGAACCGGGTAGTAGGGTGACCACCAGGGCATCGGGTTCGCTCTCAAACTCAAAACCTTGAGGTTCTAGACCATCCATCATCGGATTGCCCAGGTCGAACACAGGCACATGAAAGCGTTTGAGGATCTGAGCCGTTAACGGATCGCGAGGAAAGACAGCCCGACATCGTTTACGCTGCAGCAGCCAGCGCTCCCAAGGCAAATAGACTGACCCCGACCAGCCCTCAAAGCGCTCACTCCAATGCTGACGCGGTAAGGGTCCCTGCTCATCGCGCAGATGGTATTCCGACTTGGCAGTGCCGACAAATGCGTAGGGAGCACCACTGAGCCAAGCCATCAGCAGAGGCACAATATCGCCAACTGCTAACACCGCGTCACCAGACTCGCTCCATTGTCGAATTGCTCGCAATTGAGCCAGAGTTAGCTGCACCAAACCGCCGCCCACATCTCGTGCCAACTGCCGCCCATCCATGTAGACAAACCCACCCGAGGGCATGGCTTTAACCGGACCTACTAACGGCACATCCAGCTTGCGGTAAGCAACTCCTTGCCCAACCAACGGCAGCGCCGCCAGTTCGAGATTTTGGTCAAGATCTTGGGCCTGAAGCCGGAGCTCCTCGAGAATGCGAGCAGCAATGCTATCCTCTCCGTGACCGTTACTCAGGCAAAGTAGTTTCATCGCGCAGTCTGACGGTGATCAGCAGGGGCAAAAAGGGGAAGTTTTGGTGAGCGTTGTTGATGATTCTGGAATGAGAAAATTGCTCGATGCCAGCTCGATGCCTCTTGCAAAATCGGTGCGGCTATTTTGCCACGATTTGCAGCCTGCCAGTAGCTCGGTAGGATGGATCTCGCCATGATTAACTCTCTTACCGACCCAAGCCAACCTCGCATCTGCGTGATCCTGGGCACTCGCCCCGAAGCTATTAAGCTCGCTCCTGTCATTCAAGCCCTACGCCAAGCCCACAAAACCTTCGCAACTCAGGTCATTTTGACTGGCCAGCATCGCGAGATGGTTGACCAAGTGATGAATTTATTTGAGCTCAAGGCAGATCATGACTTAGAAATCATGGCTCATAACCAAACCTTGACCGACATCACCTGTCGTAGCTTGCGCGGCTTGGAAGGTTTATTTCAAGAACTTCGGCCTCAGATGGTGCTGGTGCAAGGCGATACAACTACGGCATTCGCAGCTGCTTTAGCGGCGTTCTATCAGCAGCTTCCAGTGGGTCATGTGGAAGCAGGCCTGCGCACCGATGACATTCTCAATCCCTATCCAGAAGAAGCCAATCGTCGGTTAATCTCACAGATTAGCCGTTTGCACTTTGCACCCACGGAGGCCGCTGTTGCCAATCTAGAGCGCTCGGGCGTGACTGGACAGATCATCAAAACTGGCAACACCGTAATTGATGCCTTGCTGACTGTGGCTAAGCGTCAGCCGGCCTGTGACATTCCCGGTTTGGTTTGGGAACAACATCGCGTGGTTCTAGCCACTGTTCATCGACGCGAAAACTGGGACACGCCCCTCACTCAGATTGCCGAAGCGTTTTTGCAGATTCTAGATACCTTTCCCGACACAGCACTGCTGTTACCGCTCCATCGCAATCCCAGAGTGCGAGGGGTACTAGAGCCCCTGCTGCAAAATCATCCCCGCGCCTTTCTCACAGAGCCGCTGGACTATGCCAATTTGGTGGGCGCGATTCAGCGCTCCCATCTGCTGCTAACCGATTCAGGAGGCTTGCAAGAAGAGGCACCTAGCCTGGGCAAGCCTGTCCTCGTACTGCGCGAGACCACCGAGCGACCCGAAGCCGTCACCGCCGGAACGGCGCAGCTAGTGGGCACAGACACCGAGCAGATTGTCGCCGCTGCCACCCGTTTGCTATCGGATACGGCTGCTTACCAACAGATGGCAAATGCGATCAATCCCTTTGGTGACGGTCGGGCAGCCGAGCGGATTCTCACCAGCCTGCAAGAATTCTTCGGCTGTGCTTTGATGGCGGAAAAACCTGAAGGCATCAGGTCAGCAGACATGACCAGTAAGGGGGTTGGGGATGGTTAGAGGGTTAAAACAGTTGGGCCTAGCCTTGATGGTGGGTCTTGTGGCCGGTCTAGCGTCAGTGCTAGTTCTCCTGAGTCCTGCTGGAGCTGACGTATCAGCTCCAGGCTTAGCTGAGCACTTAAGCCAGGTAGGGGCACGCATGTATGGCGCTTATTGGTGTTCGCACTGCGCTGAGCAGAAACAAACTTTTGGGGCTGCCTTTGCTCAAGTTCCCTACGTTGAATGCGATCCGCAGGGTGCACAAGCGCAAACGCAACTCTGCCGAGACAAGGGCATCCAGGGCTTTCCGACTTGGGAGATCGAAGGTCAGCTCTACCCTGGCACTCGCTCCCTAGAAGAATTGGTAGCGCTGAGCCACTATAACGACTTCAAATCGTCTTTCTAGCTCCCGATAAGCGCTAAATAGCGTTATCTCTGCGTTGCGAAGGCAGCTCGGAGCTAGACTCGAAAGAAGCAAGAGAACTTCATACTTACTGAGTCCATGATTACGATCCTGATCATGCTCGTTGCCCTGGGCATTCTGATCTGGGGCTACTACCGGGCGCAGCCCTTCGGTAAGCCTGGCGTGTTGGCATGGCTTCAGTCGGTCGTGCTCATGACCCCCTGGCTGCTGTTTTTTGGTCTGTTCACGGCGGGCATCTATATCCCTTTTGCGGCCTTGGTGATCCTGATTGTGGTGTCTACAGGGGCCTACATTTTCCTGGGCAACCAGGTCCGGCGCTTAGCGCAAGCAGCTCCGGATGGTCTCAAGACTCAGGCTTCCGCAGGTCCTGCGCCTGAGGCTGAAATCGAGCGCAATCCTATTTCTCGGCCAGAGCCAGAACCAACGGTTCTCCTACAGGCAGCCGGCATTCCTGCTGAGGACTTGCAGGTCATTCGTGGCATTTTTGGCATCGAAACTTTCTTTGCCACCGAAGCGACCCCCTACCGTGAGGGTGTGATTTTCAAAGGGAATCTGCGGGGTGAGCCAACCGCGAGCCATCAACGCTTGAGCGAGAATCTCAAGCAGCGCATGGGCGATCAATACTGCCTATTTCTAGTCGAGGGACAAGAAGGCAAGCCAGTGGTATTGGTGTTGCCCAAGGCAATGTCACAAAGCCCAACCCAACCAGGGCAGAAAGCTCTGGCCCTGGCCCTACTGCTAGCCACCGTTGTAACCACACTCAGCCTTGGGGCTCAACTCAATAACTTTGATCTGTTTGCACAACCGGAACGGGTGTTGTTAGCGGTGCCCGTCGCTGCTGCCTTGTTTGGTATCTTTACCGTGCATGAGCTAGCCCATCGCTGGGTCGCTCAACGCTACAATGTGCGCCTCAGTCCGCCCTTCTTTATTCCAGCCGCTCAGTTGGGCAGCTTTGGTGCGCTCACTCGCTTTGAATCGACCGTTCCCAACCGCAAAGCCCTGCTAGACATTTCCTTAGCGGGTCCTGCTGCAGGTGGTTTGGTCTCTCTGGCCTTACTGCTCACAGGACTGTTTTTGTCCGGCGAGGGAGCCCAAATTCAAGTTCCAACCCTATTTTTCCAGGGCTCAATTTTAGTCGGAAGTCTGGCCCGACTGATTTTGGGTGAGGCTTTACAAACCTCTCAAATCAGCATTCATCCTTTGGTGTTGGTGGGCTGGTTAGGTCTGCTGAGCACAGCGCTGAATCTGATTCCTGCTGGGGCTTTGGATGGGGGCCGGATTGTGCAGGCGATTTACGGGCGGCGCACCGCCAGTCGATCTACCTTGATCGCGCTGATTTTGCTGGCTCTGGCAGCTCTGGTCAACCTACTGGCGCTCTACTGGGCCGGGGTAATTTTGTTCCTGGTCCGCGATCTAGAACGTCCACCCCTAGATGAAATCAGTGAGACCGACGACCGTCGCGATGCTTTGGCGCTCTTGGCACTGTTCCTGATGGCAGCGATGCTGCTCCCTTTGTCACCGGGGCTAGCAGGACGCTTGGGCATCGGCTGAATGGAGAGAGCTGCGAAGTGCTTGTAAAAAGCGCTTGTAATATTTCTTTATCTTTGTTACATTCTTTAACAAGATAAAGCTAATGGTGATTCTCATGTCTCAGCGCACGGTGATCAAAGACGAGCAGGGCCTTCTCAATAACTTCGCTTATGAGCCTCCGGTTTATTTGGATGAGGAGTCCCGCATTGGCTTTACACCTTTCGCTGAGCTGTGGAATGGCCGGTTCGCCATGCTAGGTTTTGCGCTATTGCTGGCGATTGAGTACACCACTGGCCACGGCCTCATTGGCTTGCTCAAAGCCCTGTAGGGTCCTAAGTTTCCTGCAATTCGGAATTGTCATACATTGTCATCTTCTGATCTGACCAGACTGTCCCAGACAGTCTGTTTTTTTGCTGCATGAATCTCAGAATCTGGGAGTATCTGTGGTGAGAAGCAGGGATTTTTTCGTAGCATGGCGACTCCTTTACCACCCGTCCGGTTATTACTCGATCTCAGTACAATTCTGTCGACCCAAACTCGACACTGGATTGGGTTTTCAGGAATTGGAGACTGTGTCGTTCCTCAACCCGTGCTTGATGAGCTAAATTTTTTGGTTGACCGAGCCCCGGAGCCAGGCCAAGAAGCGGTTGCCCGTGCCTTTGCCCGGTTCTACCCCAACAGCCACTGGGGCGTCACCTCGTGCTTGGCTACTGGTCCTCAATTTGTCACGCCTGCCGGTGTTGCTCTGAGCAAGCAGGCCCGAATTAACTTAGCCGTTGCACAATGTGCCTGCGCCGTAGCTCAGGATAATCCTGGTAGTTTGATTGTTGTCGTTGCCAATAACTCCGCCTTAGCGCGTCAGCTTCAGAATGTAAGGCAGAGCAACCTGTGTTGTATTACGCCCAATATGCTGGTGCAATGGACCAGGACACAACAACCGCCCACACCTGTGCAGCAGGCGGCTGTGGGGGCCTGGGTTCCAGGTGCAAGCTTGGCTCGTGTGCCCGTTGCAGCCACTCGTCCCAAATGGGAAACTCGTCCACAATCGGCGACGCCCCGCCCTACCTTCAGCCCTGATAGTGCAAAGCACTCCCCAAATCAGAAATCAACAACTCAGCCGCAACCAGCGAGGCCATCAGGCGCACTTCTATCTGTTTTGCTAAGTCTGACCCTATTAGTTGTCTTGGTTCTGGTTGGGTTTCATCTCGTAGCTCCTCAGCAATTCAACCAGTGGTGGCAAAAGTTGGGTCTGCCTGCCTTGCCCAAGTCTTGAAGCTTGGTGCGATCTAACTACATAGCTAGACCAGCACAAAACTTCCTCAAGCTAACTAGAAGGGCGCCCCGTAAAGTCTATTTTTGCATTAAAAATAGACTGAAGGTGCTATGTCGCAACACGACTTGAGCAGCCAGAGTCTAAAACAAATTAAGGACCGCATTGAGGAGTGAATTGAATGGAAAGCTCAATCAGGGTTGGAACTGAGAACGATGCAGAAGACTTATCCTCGGTTGCAGCTCATACCTTTGCCTTAGCCTGTCCTGCGAACACTCCCCAAGCAGATTTAGAAAGCTATATTGAAAGCGAATTTTCTCCTGAGAGATTTAGAGATCTTTTTAAGGATCCAAAATCAATTTTTCAGGTGGCAGAAACTAGCGAGAAAGTAGCGGGCTATTGTATGTTATATTGCTCTGAAGTAGCTTCAGAGATACTATTAGCCAACGCTATTGAAGTGAAGCGTTTCTATGTTCTACCAGAGTTTCATGGCACTGGCATTGCCCAGAAACTCATGCGCAGTGCTATTCAATTAGCTTTAGAGAACAAATACCAACAACTCTGGCTGAGTACTTCCAGAGAGAATCAAAGAGCTATATCCTTCTACCAAAAATCAGGATTCGTTAAAGTTGATGAGCAGACTTTTCAAGTTGGTAATGACATTCAAGACGACAACATCATGGCTCTCACATTAACCCACTGAAGAGCTTTGCCATTACGAAAACAGCTACGAAAATAGTAGCAACTTAGCTTTTCAACTTGGCAATCATTTCGGCCCGCGCAGAAACGCCGAGTTTGCGGAACATTCGTTTGAGCGCTTGTTTCACTCCATCTCGGCTGATGCCTAAGCTCATACTGATTTCTCGATTGTTTAGACCCTGAGCAACAAATTCGGCGATCTCCAGTTCCCGTCTCGTTAAAGTACGGAAAAAAGAATTGGCAACAGATGCAGGAATTCGTAATGTTGCCAAGCGAACGGACAGGTGCAAACAAAGAGAACTGAGGCGAATCAAATCAGCATCGCAAAAGGGTGAAAAATGAGTCCCGCGCATAAAATAGACGCCGCCAATTAGGCGTCCATTGGCAACTAAGGGGCCAACCATGCCATGTTCAATTCCATAACCCTTAAAAAGCTGTTGATATAGTCGGCTCTGTTGCCAAGCTTGCGGAGTTTGAATGGATAAATTGTGAACAGGAATATGGTGCTGGATCATCCACTGGCTTACTGAGTCTGCATCCTGTCCCAGTGCTTGATAGCGATCTCTAAAAGTATCAGCAAGGCCATATAGCTCAGATTCAATTACCTGAGAATTACTGTCAAGGAGATCTAAACCCCAAGCTCTAGCTCCGACCAGCCTCCCCGCAACATCCATGAAGTAGGAGCGCAGTTCAGGTTCGTTCTGGATAGCCGCGACTCTTTCTCTGAAAAGAGATAACTTCATGGAACTGTACCCAGTTGGGGACTTGTGGTCCTGTCTATACAAATCTACTTTGGCATTGATGTAATTCCAACGCTTCAATGGCCCCTTATCCTATCCCAGTCTCAACTTTATTCATTGGGCTCAATGGCTTTATCGCTTTCGTGCTCTCCTACATTGTCGTGATCGAGCGGATCAAAACTAGACTGTGGCACGGAGAGACCAAGGAAGATGTTGCAACCCAGCCCAACTACCTTGAGCACCCCAGTGCTTGGGCAACGCTCGTCGAAAGATACACTCAGAAATCAATCGTCACTAAAACGAGTGATGATGGAGTATTGCAACGAAAAGTACGGGCTCACGCTAACTTCGTAGAGTATGTCCCCCTCGCATTGTTGTTCATTTTGGCGTTGGAGTTGAGCAATTCCCAGGTCTGGCTGCTGTGGTTTCTCGGCAGTGCACTTACGGTTGGCCGACTTGCCCATGCCTGGGCCTTGATCAAAACCTACGGTCCTTCACCTGGTCGTGCTATTGGTTTTTTTCTCACCTGGTTGGTTTACATTGTTGGTGCTGGAGCTTGTGCCTATTATGGTTTTGCTGGCGTTTTTTAATGGCTTAAAAAGTGGCCGAAAATCTAGTATTTCGAAAATAGTTGTCAGAAAGAGCAGGCGCAATATTTGCTATTGCCTTGATTCATAAATTCACAGCAGGAATCTACCGCCTTGAGTCGCATTGGACTAATGCACAAACCCAGGCTATAACCTTTCAAGTCCTACCCTCAGCTGTCATCCGGCTTATCACAACCCAAGCACTGGCCGGGGCTGAGCCCTGTGGTTGGATGATGAGCTTCGAGTTGCGAAACCGGTCGTTTGCACAAATTGCGCCGGTTGCCTTCGCTCAGATTTAGAACATCCCCGAAGTGAGCTGCCGTAATATCAGCATTATCCAAGCGCGCATCACTGAGATCTGCGCCACTAAGGTCGGCACGGCTAAGGTTAGCTCCCCTCAGGTCAGCCCCACTGAGGTTGGCCCTTACCAGGTCGGCATCTTGAAGATCAGCCCCACTGAGATTAGCGCCGCTCAGGTCAGCTTCGCTAAGATTGGCTTGAACTAGATCTGCGCCGTCGAGATCGGCATCGGTAAAGTCTGCGCCCATGGCCATGCAGCCACCCAGCTGAGCCTGACTGAGGTCTGCCCCTCTCAGGACTGCATTCCATAGCGTGGCCGACTGCAAATTGGCCCCTTGCAGATTTGCCTCACTCAAGTCGGCACGGCTGAGGTCAGCACTGACCAAACTGGCTGCCCGAAGCTCGGCCTGACGTAAATCAGCGTCCCACAAAATTGCGTGCCCAAGGCTGGCATCGGTCAACTGGGCCTCATTGAGCTGAGTATTCACCAACCGGGCCTCGCGCAAGTAAGCTCCAGCGAGGTCAGCCCGCGACAAGTGAGCATCGGAGAGATTAATTGCTTTTAGATAAAGGCCGTTCAGATTGGCGTCATTGAGGCAGGCGTGATGCAGCGGTAGGCGAGGGTATTCGCCCACAATCAGTTCAGCTACATGCAGAAATTGAATGATCGACCCACGACCACTAGCGTCCTGTTGACTCAACACGGCTAAAGTCCGCGCTCGGGCAACCTGGATTTCAAGTTCTAAACCATTGGGATCTGCTGGAGTCAGCGGCAGAATCGGTTGCCGCAGCAGAGAGGGGGCTGTAGTTAAGGAGCGCTGCAAAACCCACTGTCCAATGCTGTCGAGGTAACGCTCGCGAGCGGCTTCTGCTGCTTGCTGTCGAGCAATATCGGCCTGTTGCTGGCTCAACAGAAACAAATCCTGCCGTCGGCGCCGGTCGAGTTGCCACTGCAATAAGCCCAGCCCAGCAGCAGTGACCAAAATAGCTGTGGGGGTAGTGATTCGAATTGCGTTAGGCCCGCGCCAATTTGCCCGTTTCGACCAAAGCACAGTGGCAGCTAGAACAGTGCTGCCTAACAACAATGCCAACACTAACCAGCGCCAGTTAACGCCTGAACGGGAAGCAGGCTGAGGCTCAGGTAACTCCTCGGCCTCGGCCTCGGCCAATTCTGGTTCGGGCACCTCACTGGGTGCGACCTCATCAAGGGACGCAGAAGGCAAGGGCTCAGAAGATAAGGGCTCAGGAGACACAGTCATTGCGGCTCTGCACGGGTGGACGGTAGCCTTGGCCCTATGGTACTGGCACTAGACCTGCGCTGGTTCAGGTTCAACCAGAGACTGGGGATCTAGGTCTTGCTGGCTGAAGGCCTCGCTCCGGTGTTTAAGCAGGGTGCCCAACGGCAATGGTCCCTGTAGGTGGCTCCAGGGTAGGGTTCCTACAATCGACCATTCAGCATGGACGTAGAAGGCCAAGTCGGGCAGTTGCCCGCGCAGTTCCTTAAAGGCGCGACGGAAGCTGCCAGCCGAGGCTGACTCTAGATTGCTGCCGTATTGCCGCACCCGTTCCAGCACCTGAGCGACGCGTCGGTCACCTCGCGAGATCACGGCCTGAATCACAGAGCCGTTGTAACTCTCAGGGCGAAAATCAATCCCTGCTTTGCCTAAGTGTTTTTGCAGAAATTTCAGCTTCTTTTCGGCGCCAGCATCTACACCCGACCACTGGAAAGGAGTATGAGCCTTAGGCACAAACGTGCTACAACCCAGCGTTAGCCGCAAGCCTGGCGCAACTCGCCTGAGATCCTGCATCAAACTCAGCGTGTGCTCCAAGTCGCTCCACTCTTCGCCTGGAATACCGACCATGCCATAGAGCTTCATAGCCTTCAAGCCACCGGCTTTAGCAGCGCGGGCGGCCTGTCGGATTTCTTCTTGATCCAGCTTCTTGTTAATCAGCTGCCGCAGCCGTTCAGAGCCGCTTTCCACAGCGATTGTCACCGAATGGGTGTCATGCTCAGTCAGAGTACGGGCTAGCTTTTCCGTGAGGGTGCCAGCGCGAACCGAGGCAAGGCTCAGGCGGACTTGGTCGTGTTCAGGGCGAGCGAAGTAATCGAGCAGCGTCTCAAATTCAGGGTGTTGGGTTACCGAAGCTCCCAGTAGGCCAATCCGGTCGGTGACTTGCAAGCCTCGCTCAATCGCTGGAATTAACGAAGTCTCAACGTCGGGGGTGCGGAAGGGCAGCGTTAGATAACTGGCGAGGCAGAAACGGCACATCTCTGGGCAACTGCGCACCGTCTCGACCATGTAGATATTTTCCCAGGCTGCTTTCGGCGTGACCACAGTCGACGCTGAGAGCGTATTGCCTCGAAAAGTGCGTTTGGTGATCCGGGCTGGAAAGGCAGGATCAACCGGTTCCACAGCGAGCAGTGGCCCATCAGCTGCCGCGTAAGTGGCCTGATACCCGGCAGGTACATAAACGCCAGGGACTTGCGCCAGGTGCTTGAGTTGGGTCCAGCGGTCCGAGTTGCGAACCTGTTGATAGGCATCCAGAAATTCGCCCAAGAGCTCTTCGCCGTCGCCCAGCAGAATCAAATCAAAGTAGGACGCAAAGGGTTCTGGATTGGCTGTTAGCACCGGCCCGCCGCCAAACACCAGTGGATGCTCCTCAGTACGCTGTTCGGCGTGGATGGGAATCCGGCGTTGCTCTAGCAGATTCAGAAGGTTGGCGTAGTCCAACTCCCACGAAAGAGAGAAGCCCAAAAGTTCTGGCGAGTTGCGGCTGGCTTCCCGCCAATCTGTGAACTCTCGGCTAACCCTCAGGTCAGGCCGAGAGGCCAGCATGGCCCAGATGACTTGATAGCCCAGGCTAGTAATGCCAACCGCATACTCGTTGGGAAAAGCAAAGACAACGGGCACTGCCTCTGCAGCTGGAACCGCAGGGGTAAATAGCAGGCGTTCTTCATCAAACAGAGCGGGGCTCAAGATCAAAAAAGCTCAGATTACAGGGAATCTCTATTGTAACGTGCGCCTTTCTTAACAGCCTTTGCTGATAGGTATTTGAGCCCCTGAGTGCATCCGAATTAAACGTTGACTATCTCCTAGGGTAGAACCCGAGATTGACGTCCTCTCAAGCGGAGATTGCTTCTGACAGCATTTTGAACAACGTTTCCCTGAAAAGTGTTGAAGTTGACTTTGAACTCTGACTCAGCAATGCCGAACCGGTGCTTCTTAGCCCCAGTAGAGCGAACACCGTTGTTGCGAACAATATTGCGAGTTGAGAAAGTTTTGTTGTCGTCATCCAGGTAGATACCGTTGTATCTATCAGTCGAGATCAGAGAGTTATTGAGGATGGTATTGCCAACAATCCGGTTGTAGGACGAGGCTCGAACCTGAATGCCATTTCTGCCGTTTCCAGCAATGAAATTACGCTCAACAAAATTGCCGCCGAAGCCGAGAGGAGGACTGGCTAAATCTGCATAGCCAGAGCCGTAGAGGTAAATGCCATTGCCTCTGTTGCCCCGAACCGTGTTGTTGATAATTCGAATTGATTTGGAGCCAGTTTGAACGGTAATGCCATTGGAGCCATTGTTCACGGACGTGTTGTTGATCAACGTAGTGTTGAAGGACTCAGTCACCACATTGAAGCCATGCCGACCATTGTTGATCGCCAGATTGTCTCGAATCGTTGATTGTCTGAGCTTGTCAACCGTGATGCCATCGCCTTCGTTGTTTTCCGCCCGGCAGAATTGAATGGTCAGTCTAACTGTTGCTGCTCGAGTAAGCGTGTTTTCGTGCGGATCGAGGCCATAATCCCCACAATTGCGGGCATACAAATCTTCTAGAACACTGTCAGTGAAGGTGCCGTATAAGCCTTTGTTTTCTCTTAAATTTGTCTGGTTAAGGCGATTGCCATCAATGGTCAAACCAGCAACCCGTACCCCAGAAACATCAAAGGCACGCACGAGGCCAGACTCGCTCATCACCGTGTTGTCAGTGAGCCTGAGGATACTCGACCAACCCTCACCGGAGAGAGTGACATTGCTACCATCAATGAGCACGTTATTAGAGACGTTGTAAGTGCCTCCTAGCAATAGAACTGTGCCGCCGCCCTGCGCTGCCACATCAGCAATTGCCTTATTAATGACCAGTTGATCATCAGTGCCATCGCAGAAGTACTGAGCATCTCCAGCATTGACACTGTTGCTAGCGGCAACTGCAAGCGTACGGGCACCGGTCCAGCTAATCGGATTGAGGGTCAGGCTATATTTTGAGCCAGGACTTGTGGGCGATGACCTGGAAACCCGCAGATAGTAGGTACCTGGGCCTAAGTTGCCTCGAATCGAATCAATCGGTTTGCCCTCTGATAAGCCACCCGCTGACCGCCTCAAAATAGCCCCCGTACCGCTGAGAATTTGGAAATCTAGGTGGGGCGAACTGAGACCATTGAGAAAAGTACTGAGTGCAGCACCGCGACCCAAGCGAAAACGATAGTAATCAATCGGATCGTTGCCGTTGACCGTATCAATCAGGGTGCGTCTACCGGTTAGGAAACCTAGATTGAGCGCAGTTTGTAGATTGTTACCCGCGTCAACTGCATTGGGTTGGGCGGCTGTCGCTACAAAAGAGGACCTAGGCGTTTGAGCCTCCGGCAGAATCTTAGAGTTCAGACCTTTGAGATCGGTGGCGCCTTTCACGGCACCTTGAACCCTATTGCCACCTAAAACATTGTAATCATCTAGCGCACTACGCTCAGCTATGCCATAGCGTATCTTGTTGGTCGCAGTAGAGCTTATCGTGTTATCTCGAACCAGGTTATTAGTCGAATAACTGATCGTGTTATTGTCCAGATAAATTCCCATGTATTTGTTATCAGCAAGCTGGGAATTATCGTTGATGGTATTATTAGCAACAACACTATAAGTCGCTGATCTCAGCTGCACGCCATGCCGACCATTGCCAGTTATAGTGTTCCCCCGAATCTCAGTGCTTTGGGCGAAATAAACGTAGATGCCGCTCAGGCCATTGGAGCTGACCGTGTTATTGAATAGTTTATTTCTGTCCGAGGTTCTGGAGAGATCTGAACCGGACTGCACCGTGATGCCGTTGCCGCCGTTGTTGGTCGATACATTATTAGAGAACGTATTGCCTCTAGAGGCTGTCACAACATTGATGCCGTGTCTGCCATTAGAGTCAAGGACATTGTTGGTGAACAGCGAATCAATACAATTGTCAGTGGTCAGGCCATCCACAGTATTGTGATCGGCCAAAGAATCCTTAATCGTGAGCCTGAGAGTCGGTGCTCCGGCATCGCTATTCTCGTGGGGGTCGAAGCCGTAATGCGGGAAATCATGCACCCGCATATTCTCGAAGCTGCTATCAACGTAGGTGCCATAGTTGGCATAACTATTGATAAACGAAGTGCCATTGGCCCGGTTCCCATCCAAGGCCATATGCTTGAAATGCTGACCCGAGAAGAACGGCGTTGCGGCATTGGCTGCTGAACTACTATAAGAAGACCTTAATAAACCAGCATCGTCCAGTAAGGTGTTGGGAGCCAGCCGGAGAATTGTGTTCCAACCAACACCAGACAGCGTAATGTTGTTGTAAGTAATGACAACATTATTAGAGATGTTGTAGGTTCCTCCCAACAATAGGACGGTGCCGCCACCCTGACTCCCAACACTGGCAATGGCCTGGTTGATAATATCTTGGTCATTAACGCCAGTAGCGGTGTAATCCGCACTGCCAACATTAACCGTATTACTAGCCGCAACGGTTACCGTACCAGGGGCTTCATGGGAAACTAAATTGAGCGTGTAAGAGCTGGTATTGGCATAGAGCGGATTGCCTGTAAGCGCGGTGGGAGACACGCGAAGATAGTAGGTCCCTATCGCCAAACTGCGGCTGAGTGAGCCACCAGTAGTACCGCTGTTGCCTTGAGTCCAGGTAGTACCACTATTGGTTGCAGTTTGCAAAAGGTTGCCAGAACTGTCCAGCAAATCAATGGTGTTGCCAGCACTCAAGCCATTTAAAAAAGTGCTGACACCGCCAGAAACATTGACGCTGAACCGGATGTAATCAACCGGGTCATTATTATTAACGACATCTGTGAAGCTAAGGCTGTTGCTTAGGAGGCCAGCATCATAAGCCGTCGCGAGTGTATTGCCTGCCAGGTCACCACTTGTTGGGCTAGTGCTGGTTAGTCTGGCTGTGCCTAGACTGGAACTACTGGCTCGGCTGCTGGTGGGACTGACTAGAGACGAAGCCGCTAATTCTCCTGACGGACTCGAACTCAAAGACGTAGAGAGTGGTCTTGTCCCTTGAGTACTAGTCAAACCGGATTGAGCCGTGTAGGTGTTCCCGTCTAGTAATTGGCTGGACATAGCTAACCTTTAATTGACAGCGAAATCAGCAAAATCAACGTACACATCTTCTGGTGTGGCCCAGGAGGGATCACCACCACCGAAGAAAGTCGAGAATAAGATACCTTCGATTCTCAAGTTTTCGGTCGTGCGGAAGGTCAGGTTGTTGGCACTCAGGACCAAATTTCCATCTACCCAGACCTGAATTCGGCCATCGCTTTTGCCAGGAGTATTTAATGTCACCTCCTGCTCTAAGCGTTGCCAAACTCCTGGTTTAAATCGCCAGTTGCCTCGACCCAACGAAGTGCCATTCTCACTACTGGTTGGCAGATAAGCGTAGACTTCACCCGCTCCATTTCTGCGCCACATGTAGCGAGTCGAAAAGCCATTGGTTCCATCCGGAATGCGACGGCCATCATTGACCGTTCCCCCAAACAGCCCCGGCAGTTTGCCCCCTTTGACAAAATCAAAATCTTTAGAGAATTTGACGTAGTATTGCAAACGCAAACGATTGCTGGGTGCAAGGCCTAGACCACCAAAAAATTGAGCGCCACCAACAGGGGCACCAGTCTGCCGTGCAACCGTAGGGCTAGCTGAACCGGCCGGATAACGCACTCTGAGGATCTTCTCAAACCGGCCACTGGGGTCAGCCATGACCTCGGTGTTGTCTAGACCCCAGCTTCCCCCGCGTCTGACCCGCCAACGATTGAGCCAATCGGAACTTTCAAATTGATCAGACCAAACAGTAGCTCGGAGGGTTGGAGTTGAGGCTTGAGCAGTTGGCAATACAGACGTGGAAACTTTTGAATTCCAAGTTTTAAAAGCAGAGAGCAGAGATGACAGCGGTAATAGTTTGCTCAGCAGAAAGATAGAGGCAACGATGAGCAGTGAATGAATAAGATTCCTAGCAGAAAGAGGATGCTGATTCATAGACAGTCCCAATGGGGGAATTGAACTCAGCGCAAACTCATCATGAAGCTTTGAGTGTAAATCTGTCGAGCCTGTTCTTATTAGATTCAGGCTAGATCCAAGAGCACAAGCTTGGCCAATAAGCTTGGCCAATGAGAGACCGCGCAGCCTGAGCCTGAGGTGAACCCACTGGCTTACTAGGCTGCGCACGTTCTCAAGGGTTAAGCTTAGCGGCTAGCTAATTGCGCGGTGCCGCTGGGGCTTGGCACTTTAGCCTCTGGCGCTGTTTCAAGTAATGCGTCTGCACTCGGCTTCGGCGTGCTAGCAGTAGCCTTGCCATTCCAAGAGAGACCGCGATACTTGGCAACACCTGGTAGGGTTGGCCCATCGCTCAGACGTACTAGGTCAATAACAGTCACGTCTTCCTTCAGGTTCTGAAGTTCGCTAGTGAACTCAGGGCGCTTCTGGCTGACGACAACTGCCTGGCAATCTTGCAGGACCTCAGCAATGTCAGAGCGCAGGATGTACTTGATTTGAGGCAACTGACGCTCTAGATACTCGCGGTTGCTACCCAGCGTTTCATCAAGCTGGACATCGGGGTCGTAAACCAGCAATTCTACGCCGTCCTGCCACAGCTCTCGGATCAGGCCGATCACTGGGCTTTCGCGCAGATCGTCGGTACCAGCCTTGAAGCTTAGACCGAGCACAGCCACGCGCCGAGCACTGCACTCGTGAACTTTGTAGCGAGCCGCCTCGATCTGCAACTGGTTGCTAGGCAGAATGCCATCCAGGATGGGCACATCGACGCCAAGGCGACGAGCATTGAAGGTCAGCGAACGCAGATCCTTGGGCAGGCAGGAACCTCCGAAGGCGAAGCCAGGCTTGAGATAAACTGGCGAGATGTTGAGCTTGGTATCGGCACAGACCAGCTTCATGATCGAGTGGCTGTCTAGACCTAGGCGGTCGCAGATACGGCCAATTTCATTGGCAAAGCCAACCTTGAGGGCATGGAAGGTATTGTTAACCACCTTGACCAGTTCGGCCTCTTCTAGAGGAATCCGATAGAGCGGTGCTTCAACTCCTTCATACAGCCCTTCGACTAGATCGCCTGAACGGGTGTCAAGCTCACCGAGCACCGTGTAAGGGGGCGCGTAGAAGTCTTTGATTGCATCGGTTTCACGCAGGAACTCGGGGTTGACGACAATGCCGAAGTCCTGACCAGCAGTCCGCTCAGAATGCTGCTCTAGCAAGGGCAACAACACGTTGCGGGCAACGCCAGGGAAAACGGTGCTGCGCAGCACTACCACGTGATAGCGTTCGCTCGATTTGAGGCCGCGACCGATGACCCCTGCAACGCCTTCGATATAGCCCAGCATGGCACTGCCATCGGGAGCGCTGGGGGTACCAACACAAATTAGAGAAGCATCAGCCCAGGAGACATATTGCTCGGCATCGGTGACTGCCTTCAAGCGTCCTGAGGCAATCCCTTCCTGAATGAGTTCGTCTAGGTCAGGTTCTTTAATCGGGCTGCGTCCGCTGTTGAAGGCCTTCACTTTCTCAGCGTTCAGCTCAGCACCAATAACCTCATGACCTAATTGAGCAAGGCAAGCAGCCACAACGGTGCCAACGTAGCCTAATCCCCATACTATGACTCTCACACTAGCCTCCTACAAATGAATCGTGGTTGTATGCCCGCTGTACACGAAGGTGTTGCTGAGTGAAGGCTCATTTATGTTTGAAATCGAGTGGGCTAAAAGTGTTCCCATCGCAACAAACGAGTCTACCTTGGCAAAACCTAAGGATGTGATCAACGAAGTTTCAGAGCAAAAGTTCAACCTGAAATTCGCAAGCTTAAAATCTGTGGCAGGTTTGAACACTTTGGCGTTCAGATTAGCGGTTCAAGTTATTGGCCTGCCTGTTATCTCTTCTGAGAGGCAAACAGTTCTGCAATCTTGTTTAGCCTACCCAATTATCAGCGATTAGTTTCACTGTTGCAGTTGCGTGATGAACTAATTTACCAACTAACTTCTGATTGATCTCTGCGATCAGCTTTGTGACCAGCTTCTTCGTCAGTGCTAGTTGACTAACCGCCGTACACAACAAGAGGGTCAAAGAAGATGACTCTGCGAAATTGTGGAGACCTAACTTATGCAGAAACTTACGCAGAGGGCAGCTACCTGTACTACTGTAGCTGAGAGACTTCAGGCTGGCCTTGAACTACCAACGCATCCGTCTTTGTGTCGTCTGCTTCAGTCATGATAATCCTACCATTATTCCAACTACCATCAACAGTTACGTATTGGATTTTGGCGCCTTGGGTTTGATAGAGCCGTAGAGGGTTAAAGCCGCTCTTTTCTAGGTGTAAGTTCTCCAAAGTTGCTTGAGCAACCTGTTCAATGACAATACCATCTACCTTGTACTCGGAAGCAACTGACGAGCTAGGAATTTCCTGCCTCAAGCTAAAGCCTTGCAGCTTGATATCTTGCAGCCCCGGGTCGTTTTTCTTTGAGTTTTTCGAGTCAGATGAATTTGATTGAATAGGGTGCTGGCCAGTTTGCTTGATTGTGAGCACAGCGTCACCAATATTGTGGTTAAAGTGGGCTCGTAAAACCGTACGATCAACCCCTTGCCCTTCAATAGTCGTGTGGCTGCGTTGGATTTGAACTGGCTGGAATAGGTCTAATTCACCCGCAGGCAAAACTACCTCAGCTAAGCCCTCCGCAGGCAACCCGTTCAGCAGCTTGCTGAGCGCCGCTGAGTCGTCCTTGCCATCGCTGGGAACAACACCGTAATCCACTGCTCGTACGATTTGTGCAGACATCGCTTGAGCAGCCGCTTTTTGACCCTGTTGCAGTTCTAATAAGTCACCGACTGGATCTAAGCCTCCACCCAACCAGCACAAACAAATCACGAAGCTGAACAGGCTACTGGCATATAAAAACTTGGAGGTTCCCAATTGAACGCGACGCTTCCAAGATTCACCCTCTGAGCCCATAGTTTGTCCACCGCGATTCGCCCAACGCTGCTGCGCCAAGTTGAATTGCGTCCAGACTTTAATAATCGCAGAACCCCACTGTGACGCCAGCAGAATCGGAAAGTGAACTAGCTTGAGGTGAGACGGGCGCCCCCAGAAAATGAGCAGCAAGATGATCGGGCGGCTGAAACATACCCAGGAGAGCAACAGACTCAGAGCCAGCAACTTCAGTTGAATCAGGCAAAGGATAATGAGACCTGGGGTAATCAAAGAGGTCCACATGCTGAGCCGCTGATCGAGTAAGCAGAACCACATGAACCAGCCGGTTCGAACGGGTCCTAGTGCTAGGGCTCGGCCACTATTGCGCAGCATATTGCCGAACCAGCGCCGCATGTTCTCATAAGACCGTTTGATGACTGAGCCGGAAATATTTTCCAGGGAGTACACAATGACATCCGGGATGTACATCATGTCGTAGCCATTTTTAAGCACCCAGAACCAAGTGCTCTTGTCGTCTCCCGATAGGAATTTAAACTCTCCCCAAAGCCAGTCGTCCAGCATGTCATTTTCAATCTGCTGCACGAAAGAAGGGTTGAGCGTGATATCAGCTCTGAACAGAGAGAAGCGCCCAGTCAAGCACATGATTTTGCGAGACAGACCCATTGAGCACATCTGAAGATGTCGCTGGCTAAATCGCAAGTGAAACCATTCAGAAAATGCATGAGAGCCAGCAACGACCGGGATCTCGTCTGTGGTTAAGGCTCCCATTTTGGGAAACAGTCGGAAGAATGGCAGGCTCTGCTGCAGCGTGCCAGGCGCCAATTCAGAGTCACCGTCCATCAGCGCAACTACAGTGTCAGGAGGCAAATCGAGTGTCGCTAAGGCTCGAATACCCTCGGCCATAGCATTGCGCTTGCCTCTGCCCGTTTGCACAATTGAGACAAATCGGACCCAGCGTTGGAAGTCGGCACGAATGTCCTCTGCCTCAATGACTTCGGCAATCGAGTCGTTTTCATCTGCCGCACCGCTGACCACCAAAACCGTGACCTGCTGTTCAATAGCTTTGGCTTCTCGCAAAATTGCCCGGAAGACCCGCTCATTCACCCAACGCTTTTCGCGGAAGGTAGGAACTAAGAAACAGGTATGCGGTAAGGCTTCAAGGGGAACAGCATTTGCCCGCCGACGCCAACGGGGAAAGATCAGTTGGGAGTAAAGACGAGCGCGCAAAGAGTGAAGGCCCAACCAAGCCCATCGCCAAGCTCCCACTGCCCCCATGCTAACCAGTCCTGCCCCGCCCAGCAGCGTGACCTGGCCGGGGTTGCGCAATAGAACCAACCCCAAAAAGCCTAATAGAGAAATAAGCAGAATGCCAATTAAATTGACATAAGGATCATCGAATGTCCTTGTACTTTTTTGCTCAACTGATATTGATGTAGACATCGCCATCACCTACCAGCAACGAATTTGGGCATTTGCGCGAATTTAATTGGAAAGGTTACTGAGGCATTGCTGCCTAGACCGCAAAACTGTTGAGCTTTTGCGTGCTGTGGTGGCGGTGGGATTCTAACAATCACCCGCATCAAGGACTGGCCTGCCAATTCTGACGGCACGGACGGAACCAGCGCTTGTACTTGCAAAAGATTCGATTGCCCTTCTGTCTCTTGAACGCTGTTGACCGGCTGCATCAGCTCAATTTTGCCGTCGTACTTTTCGGGGTTACCTGCTAACTGAACCCTAACCGGCCTAGAAGCATCGATTTGGTTAAACTGATCCAGATTGACTAGCGATTCGACCCAAATGTTGTTGCAGTCCAGAAGCGTGAGCAGAGATTCCGAGGAGCGAACCTGCTCACCCTCTTCGCGCTTAGTACTGTAGACAACGCCTGCAAATGGCGCTTTCACTTCCAAATCCTGACGGTTACTGTAAAGCGACCGGTCCTCTTTTAGCCGGGCTCGGGCGTTGCGCAACTCAACCTCTAAAGTGCTGATGTAGCCTTCCTGCGATTGGATGCCTGAGAGCAAGCTAGAGCGCTGCGAGAGCAAGCCTGAATCGACGTTTGGCAAGCTAGTGACCGGTTTGCCCAGTCTTGCTGCCTCTAGCGCCGCTTGTGACACTTGTAATCCTGATTCTGCTTCTCTAACTTCCGCCTGACGGGATTCCCACTCGCCGCGGAATTGCTCAGCTAGGCTTTTAGAAACAGCCCCTTCCTGTACTAGTTGGGCATAGCGGTTGTATTTGGAACGGGCAACGGATGCCCGAGCCCGAGCTGAGTCTAACTGAGCTTGGCTCTTAGCCAGTTGTCGCTGAACAACACTCGTATCGATGGGGCCGCTGGTCGGTCGCTGACCACTTAAGATCTTGATTCGATCATTCAAATCCTCAAGCTGGCTTTTAAGAACAGCCAAAGACTTACGGGAAGAGGCTAAGTTAGCCTCTTTGAGTTCTACCTCACCTTCCAAGCGCAAGCGGCTCTGCTGCTCTTCTGGACTGCGGCTGAGCCGAGCTAATACTTGCCCAGGATTAACAGCAACACCAGGCTGAGCATAGAAAGCGCTGACTGCCCCATCGATAGGCGCGCGCATCCGCATAATGCGTCCATTCACTAGGCCGTTATCTACCACAATGTGGGTGAGGCGATAGCCTATGGCGGCAATACCAACAGCAGTTGCGGCTGCACCTATCGAGAGAAACAGGGCTCCGAAGACTAGCCGTTCCCAACGTCGCTTTTTCCGCTTGTGCTGGGGGTCAGGAGGTAGTGCAACCAGCGTTCCGTTAGGAGACCGTGCAACTAGCTTCTTGGCATCAGGTGTTTCTAACATGAGTCGGACTTTTCCAATGTCAATCTAGAGGTCCAAATTCAAATCTTGATCACGCAAAGTGATCACGCAGAGGCTTCTAAGCTTTTGAACGCAGCAATGTAAGCGCTCCGTTGATAGCTAAGGCTGGGGTTCCATCAGCCATCAGAATTGCTTAAATAAGCTAAGCCTATGCGAACCGCAGCAACACACCCGAATCACTATCTCAGTTAATCTCCGCTTTTCTCGCTGCGAACTAATTGGACTGCCCGTACTTAGCAGCAATTAGTCAGCCCTTGAAAATCTCCAGCCCAATCGACTGAGCTATTACGGCTGCCAGCGATAAGACTGCGGAACTGCTTTGAAACTTGTAGAGAGCTTGCTCGCGCAACCATTGCGTAATGGAGGGAAGAAAAGACAGTACCTAATTCTTCCGAGAGTACCGTCTATCCTGCTCTGCTATTGTACCGGAGAATACTTCCGTCAAAGATGGTCATTTGCGATGCACCAAGTTCGGCAAATCTAGCAGGAGGTTCAACCTCGCTCGCACCCGGACTCACGTTCTGCATGCTCTCACCAAGGTCTTCATTTTTCAAACTTGCTCTTGCAGCTAAAACTAGCTGGCCAACGCTGAGATGATTGCCTTTGTAAAAGCTGGGGGACAGCTTTCCTACATTGGCTTGCATTCCGTACGCTGAAAAACGGAACTTCTTCTGCTTGCTTAGCTTACTCCGTGAGGTATTAAGCTAGCCTGCCAGAGCTTAAGAGTTTGCCTTAGTAAGCCTCATCCGTCCGTAGGTAGATTCGAGTGAACTACGCAGTAAGTCTATGAATATTGGGCCTAGCAAGATTAAATAGGAGGCTTAACTTTATCGTAGGTTCATAAATAAGAGCTTATTTATAAAGATAGTATAAACCGCTATATTGTGGATTATTAAGTTGCCTCTAATATTTAAGTCAGGTGATAACTGTCACCTTATACATCTATATTATAAAGATAGAGTAAGCCTTTTCAACCATCTGTGAAGAGTTGATTTGCTAAAGGGGTTGAACGCCGAGATTGTTCCCCTAGCTGCTATGTGCAAATGCTCTAAAAAACAGGGCGACCTGGAGGGCTTAGACCAGGGGGTTGGGTTCTACCAACGCAGAGCTGCTCAAAAACCATCACTACCCCTGCGCATTAGTACCTCACAATCCACAGGGGTGCCTGGGGGGTTTCACCCCCCAGGCAAGAGATATGTTCTTTGGCCTGGTTGTGCTTCCTAGGCTACGCAATGTCAGAGATTCTTGAATTTAGCCAGCGCTCGGCCAGCAACGAAACCTTGAGCTGAAACACATCAGAGTTTTAACCTGACCAGCGTTCAACTTAAGGCACCACCAACCGCTGAAGAGCCGTCAGGACTAGCCAGGCTGAAGATGTGGGTTAAAAGCGAAGACGAGATCTATATATAGAAATGTGTAAAACCCGTAAAGGCAAGGCGAGGTCAGCTTCTACGCGAGGAGTCGTTGAAGAGATCTCTGCCAAAAGATCTCTGGATTTGCTGGTAGACAACCTCACCAATGTGGTTTTGAATGTAAAAGCAAGCTAGGGGTAGCTAAATACTGCTCCGCCCCCATTTGGCCAATGGGGATGATACCTGAGGTAAGTGGGGTTACAGTAATGGGTGTTCGAGTGCACCAGTTGCAACAAGTCGTGGTTCAAAGGTGAGGCGATGAGCGATAGCATGGCGTTTCTAGCAGGAACTGCCTTCGCAGGGATTGCAGCGCTTGTCTTTCTCAAGGGTGGAGTGAGTCTTGGCGAGGCAACACTTCCGGTTGCCCGTGCCCTGCAAGCTCCCGTTGAACAGCCCTCGCTCACAACGTCCTTACTGACGCAGACAGCAGGCTCTCAGGATCTCTCAGCATTGGGAGACAATCTGGAGCGCCAAGTCAAAAATCAATTGGAACAGCAGCAAACCGATATCGAGCGTGTGCTGCAGCGCCAGCAAACGGAAACTGAGCGATTAAAGGATCTACTGGACCAGCAGCGAACCGAGACTGACCGTCTTAAGCTCCAGATTCGCGATCAACAGTTGGCCCTTGACACTCTGACCTCGCAGGCCAGAGCGGAAGCCTTAGCGGGGCAGGTCAGACCCCAACAACAAACGCTGTCTCTCCCAGCAACAGCGACAGCTGAGCAGTCCAATAACCCAGTCATTCCAGGCGTTCTCTGGGCGCTGGGCGGTATGGCACTAACGGTAACCGGTGGTGTTGTGCTGGCGGGGGTGTTCTCTTCACTCACACAGCAACAGCCGCGTCCAGCCCGTACGATGCAGGTGATTCACTCTATCAACACCCCCCCCGCCCCCACCTCTCTGCCGCCTCGTCGTCGCACCGAGGTGTTACCCCCTCGCCTAGATGCTCGGAGCAGAGACATCATCGACCACGATCGCTACAGTGGCTAGAAGAATGGCTAGAAGGCGCTCCTAGAAGGCAAACTCAACACCGCAGGTGCGGCAAGTTTGGATCAACTTTGAAGCGGGAGTCTGCACATTGCCGCAGGCAGGACAGGCACAGAGGGCTTGCTGTTGACAAGGACACAAGCCTGCTGTGCCAAATCGCTTTTTGCCAAATAAGCCCGAGTCGATGGGCAGTGCAACGAAGCGCTTCACCGCAGATTCCAAGCCACTCATGGGTTGAAACAGGGTCGCGAGCAGAGCCGTGCTCTGAGATTTGCCAGCCTCCAAGCTCTCTCCCAAACCCGTGTAGATGAACTCAATCTCTTCGGGGCAGAATGGACAACGACAAGAAACGGGTTGCTCCCGCACATTTTTCAGATAAAAGCGCTCTGACAAAGCTTGAGTCTCCGTAGCATGTGCCTCATATTGTAACGAGGACCCTTTGCCCCGGTCTTCTGTCGTGTGTCTATGTTTCTGCCTACTCCCCGGTGTGACTTTCACTCGCTGACGCGGCGCTCTAGTGCTCAGATTGCGGCCCTATCCAAGGACCCTGGTGTGGTGATTCTACCGATCGGTGCGGTAGAGCAGCATGGCCCCCATCTGCCTTTGCACACAGACTGCTTGGTGGCAGAGGCAGTGCTAGAGCGTACGCTAGGTCTGCTACCCGAAGAGAGCCCAGTGTGGGTGTTGCCAACCTTGGCCTACACCAAAAGCAATGAGCATGTAGGCTTTGCAGGCACGATTGCCCTCAAGGCCACCACCCTCATCGAAACGCTGACCCAGGTTGCTGAGAACCTAGCGCAAAGCGGCTTTAAGCGTCTGGTATTGCTGAATGGCCATGGTGGCAACCCAGCGGTGCTAGATATCGTGGCGCGCGATGTGCGTCAGCTGGCGGACTTACTGGTCTTTCCAGTGACCCCGTTCAGGCTATTGGGAGATCTGTCCCATCTATTTGACCCAGAGGAACTGCGCTTTGGCATCCATGCCGGTGACTTTGAAACTTCAATTTTGCTAGCGATCGCACCGGAGCAGGTGCAAGTAGAGGCCTACATCGCGGAACTGCCTGCCGTACGCAAGTCTTTGAATCTGCTGGATATTGAAGGGGGTTTAGGCTTCGGTTGGCTAACTAGTGATCTCTCTAAGAGCGGAGTTCTGGGTGATCCACGCCCTGCCACTGCTGCTAAAGGCGAGGAGGTGCTGGATTTGATGGCTCAGAAACTGGCACCAGCCCTGTTAGAAATTTGTGCTTTTTCGCTGCCACAACCGGGTTGAGATCTCAATTCTGCAAGCTCTGTTTGGGATAGAGTTTTTAATCGGTGAAATTGAGAGAAATAAATGTCTGACTGAGCTAGGTTCGAGCCTGGAAATTAGACGAACCAACTCTATAAACCCAATCAGTTTCGGTAGCGATGTCACCTTGCCCTTGCCCCTTGCCTAAATAGCCTTTACTCACCGACGGGAGCCCATAGGTCGGGTTCAAGATCGGTAGGCCAGAGGTTAGAAACAGTCAATTCCCAACCGGGTAGCAAGTCGGGCAGGGTCAAGATGTCACCGTCTTCAAACACAATTGGCTCCCCTGTGGGGCGATAGACGGTCACGGTCCGTTTGCCTGGGTTGAGCAGAAGCCCAATTTGAACTCCCAATTCTAAAAATTGCTGCATTTTCTTGTGTAAAGACTGGTTTTGGTTAGCTTGAGCTTGAACCTCGACTACCAAATCTGGAACCAAGTCACTACAGGAGGGTGGGCATCGTCTGAGCCCTTCTTCTATCACAAGCGAAATTGCTGGGGCTCGCAGATCAGTACCTGGTAGGACAAAGCAACTACTAGACTCAAAGACCCGTCCCAATTTACGGGGTTTGATCCAATTGCGGAGCTGGCTAGCTAATTCTGTGCAGAGCTGGTTGGACTGGATGTTAGCCGGTCCTGTGATGATGATCTTGCCGTTTACTAGCTCCATCTGCCAGTCGGGATGCTCTGCCTGGACTTGCTCTAGGTCTGCGATGGTGAGGGACATGGGACCGCCTCTGGCCTCTTGATGCGCATGATACTGATTCAAGCGAATCGATGATAGGTCAATATTGCTGCCTGCCTGTCGGGTTCTTCGATCAATTTCAATAAG
The DNA here is from genome assembly GCF_014696065.1 of Leptolyngbya sp. FACHB-261. Lineage (NCBI taxonomy): Bacteria > Bacillati > Cyanobacteriota > Cyanophyceae > Leptolyngbyales > Leptolyngbyaceae > Leptolyngbya > Leptolyngbya sp. FACHB-261. Next base: position 356,631 of record NZ_JACJPL010000015.1, read on the forward strand.
TTGGTAGTCAAAGCATTTGCTAAGGCTAGAAAAGCCAGGTCTAACTCATCTTGCAATCTACTCTACATGGTGAAGTTCTCGAAACCTGTAAGCAGGAGCCATTGCCTAAGTAAGGCTTTATGATTCGCGTAGGATTGCAATTTCAATTTAGAGAACTCATCTCCTAAGCAACTCTAGCCCTCAAACACCTTTATCTTATGGAGAGGGAGAGAGCCTTCTAGGTTCTCTGCATAATTTAATTTATAGCTAGGCTGGTTGCTTATATTAGCTGCTCTGGCACGGTCCCAATTTTAGTTGAAGTGAAATAGCTTAATCTCAATACATTTAGGAACATTTAGGAAGGATGCCGGAAAATTGAATATTGGCTAAGGATAAGGCAGGAGATCAAGTTCTTGAATGAATCGATAATCGCGCTGGTTCTTACTGAGCAAAGACATCTTGAATTCTATAGCAGTTGCAGCAATAAATGCGTCAGCAATCAAGAGACCGTGGCTAAGACGGTAGATGTGCAAGAGTTCTACTGCTCGCTCTGATATTGACCGGTTAAGGGATAATATCTCAAATCGTCGAAGGAATCGGTCTAAGCTCTGAAGCTCAAGCTGGTTGCGGCACCCAACGATCAATTCCATTTGGGTTATGACGCTGATTGCTAGGGTGGAGGTTTGCAACGCCAATTCAAGACGGCTAACTGCAGGCTGAACTCCACGCCCAACATCGATCAAGATATCAGTGTCTATTAAGAGGCGAGTCATTCAATCAAGCCATTCTCGCTGCCGCAGTGTGCGAACCCACTGGCCGCTGTCCTGAAAGTCTTCTCGATCTTTCCAAACACCAACAAAGGATTCCTGTTGCAAATCCTGATGAGTTAAAGGTTCAGGTGATGGGTCGCGCTGCTTCAGGAAAGCAATAAAGTCAGCTACTTCTTGTTGAGCGTTAGGAGGTAGGCTTGCAAATTGCTGCCGGAGACTTTCAAATTCCATATCTGCAAAGGTACGGACTTCACCCCTATCATAGCTTGAACTTAAAATTGGAGCTTTAGTAATCTGTTGCAGAGTCAATCTTTAGGTACAGAGTGTCGTGTGCATCGAAATCTTGCTGGAACTTGACGATATTCTAGTCCAATCTACAGTTCAAGTACTGAGTGTATAAGTAGTGCATAATTAATTTTGAATCAAAGCGGTGTAAGCAGAAGCTTTTTTAGTAGCTATTTGAATGAGTTTATCTATCTCGTTACAGAATTTCTCTAGAGCTTTTCAACGATTTGATTTGTTAGTTTTTAACAATAATGTTTCCGGCTCAGAACAACTTTGGCAGCAGGCTTGATTCTCTAGGGTCTGGGAAAGATCTGTTCCAACCTATTGGAAGTGCGTAGCTGATACTGTACATGAAACTTAATCCGGAAAACGGACTGTGGACCTGTGAGAAGCATAAAGGGATGCTCCGTTTTAGGGAGAAGTGCTTGTGTATGGGGATGTAGGTCATGGAGGCTTTGAGGAACAGTTCGGCCCAATTGGAGTTATATCTTTATGCTGTGGCTGTATTACAAGAAACTTTTTTAAAATCTTTACCTAAGGATGGCTCTTCCTTGGATAACAACCTGTCATAGTTTCCTAAGTGGTAGTGAAGCTTGAATAAGACGCCTGGACTTATGCCTGAGAAGCCTAGTGAAACTTCCATCGCAATGCTTTGGGCAAAGCGATACATTCGTTTTCTAGGTGAACCTACCTTTACAGAAGTAGACCAACGGGTACGAATTGGCTCAAGCCAAGATCTGCTTCATTTGCGCACGGCTCAGAAGGTTAAAGATAGCCTGTCACTGGTGCTAACCCAGGCTCTCTCGCTAACTCACCAATTTCTAGATGAGGTTATCCAACAGCAGCGCCTTGACCCACGCTATCTGGACCCGTTGCAGATTCTGGTCGATAACCGCAAGCTGTTTGAGATGGTGCTGGATGTCTTTAGGGAGGGACATGGTCCGGACCGGCTCTCTGTTCAGGGTAGTTGGGAGTTTGGTCGGGTGAGACAGCGCTATACGCAGCAGGATGGCCGCGTGTTGGGCTTTGTTGGCATGCACGTTCACTATGCGAGCCTGGGGTTGCTGGAGAAGCTGACTCTGTCGGAGCAGGCTTGTTTTGAACCTTACTTGCAGGTGATGATCGATCACTTATATATTCCGTTGCGGGCTTGTTATGAAGCGGCGGCGGAGCATGAGGAGGATTCGCTGGCTTTGCAGGCGGTTCAGGCACTATTACCCCGCAGTAGTGAGATTGCTAATCTGGTGTTTGAGCAAGCGTGTCTTCAGGTTCCGGGCTACCACAGTTACAGTGGTGAATTGATCTCGCCAGCGGTTCGGCAATCGACAATTCGAGATATTGAGATGTTCCAGGCTTATCTCTGTCTATGTCTGCTGGAAGACAATATTCGCTCGGTGCAAAGAGAGCTATTTCCTCTATGTGTGTTGCTTTACCCACGGCTTAAAGTGAGTTGGGAAATGGTTCGCCTGATGATCCGAGAAATTGAGATCAGTATGCAGCGGCTGATTCCCCGAGAGTTGGTTGGGCCATTTATGCCTTACTTGAGGGATATGAAGGATATGTTTTCTCCTGAGGTGTTTCAGGAGCTGGTGTTTATCAGTTCTTATGGGCGAAACAGCAGTTTTTAGAATTGGCGGCTTAGGTTTGTGCATTAGCCACGATCTTGGAGCATTGTCACTAGGATTCGCAGCAAATCCTCTAGATCTGCCGGGACTCGGTACAGGTTGATATCCTGCACAATTTGTTTGGTTTCGCGATGCAAGATGCCGAACTGCCAAATGTTGCCCATTGAAACTGCGCCATACAGAAGCGGAGTTTCGGAGGGGGACCAGAGATCAATTGCGATCAGTTCGACAGCTAGTTGGGTAAAGCCGCGTTGCAGGTCTGCGTTTTTGGCCTCAATCACCAGCAGTTGGTGTTCTGATTGCAGGTAGTAATCTAAGGTTCCTTTGAGTTGGTCATTGACTGTCAGAGGGTATTCAACTCTCAGCCGAGCATGAGTGTAATGGATTAGCTCCATCAAGACAGGTGCGATTAGAAATTCGCGTCGGGCAGTCTCACTGGTTAAGCTTAGATAAGGCAGGCTTTCTTCTAGGCGCTGCTTTAGGTCTTGTAGGCGTTCTAATGGTTGATCAGTTTTAGACAGTTCTAGAGCTTGCGGCTGAAATGTATAACCGAAATATCCCAGGATGTCTTCTGGCTCGTAGTTTAGTTTGAAGTAATCTGCAAATGTATAGGATTGACCGGTTTGGATAATGGCAGCTTTTGACATTTTTTTCCAGATTTTACTTTAAAGTTAGCAGCAAATTTTCTACTCATTCGAAATTGCGAGCACGTTTAACTTTCTGCCTACTATCAGCATCAATATCCCTAGCTCCTCTCTGATCATTGCGCAAGTCATTGTCCTCAATAATCCCTGAGCCCCCCTCGGATATCCGACTTGTCCTGAAAGATAGGAAATTTTTCGCCCGTTTGCACCTGCACCTCTGCTTCTAATCGTTTGCGGAAGGTAGTTAGCGCTTCATCATCGTGTTGGTCGTTGAAGCGGGCGTAACTCATGAACGCCGCTGGTTGCCGGTTAGACATCTGCAAATTTCAGAGGCAAAGCTTTCTCAAGTCTGGCTCTATCTAAACTCGTCTTGAAAGGGGGTGGGTAAGATTGAGCCCTCTCACTGCGAGCCTTAGAGCCTTTACGGTAGTCTCTAGTAGTCTCTTACAAGATGTCTAAGCGGGTTTCTGTCAGCTTCAAAAATTTCTGTTAGGCACTAAATTCATTCTCTTAAGCTGGGGCTAAGCCTGCCGAGGGTGGGACCATCTCCGTAACTTCTGGGATAAAGACTGTTAGCACTTGGGACAATTTCCGCGATTGCTGGGACGCCTGCTGTTTGGGGTGGGAGTTAACTTGCGTTTGGGTGGGACGAAGGGTGCCATTGAGACAACAAAGGCTTTACTGATTCGCACCCCTAGTCCCATCCTTTTCTCCAAGAGTCCCACCCCATGCGCCAACTTAGTTTCAATTTGCCTGAAGAAATCGTTTTACAGCAGGCCAAAGCCAAACTAGATATTGCCCGCGACCTGCTCAGCGACTTGGCGACTCTGGGCATGACCGAACAGTGGTTCGACCAGTTCGAAGCCTTGATTCAAGCTTACGAGCGCCTGCCCATTGACGATCGGTTGCTGTCGCAACAAAAAGCGCTCACGATTCACAAAGACAGCGCCCTTAAACAAGCCATAGATTGGAGCAGCCTTCTACGCGACCGCTGCAAATTTGCCTTTGGCAATACGCCCCACAATCCCTTTCCCACTAGCGACTTCCGCGCCAGCCTGCGCAGCGAAGCCAAGCTGCTGCAAATCTTGCCCAACCTAGTTGCCATTGCCAGCAGCTACGCCGAACTCCTCAAAACCCTGGGCCAACCCCACGACTACGCTGCCCAAGGACTCGCCCTGCGCGAACGCCTCGACCAACTCAACTGCCAGCAAGAGCAAGCCAAACGCCAGCGCAAGATCGCCACTGAAAACCGGCGTCAGGCGATTAGCGCCGTCTATGAGCGACTGACCTACCTCAACACCATTGGCCGCGCCGTTTATCGCAACCGGCCCGACCAGCGCGACCTGTTCAAAAATCCTAGCCGCCGTCCTGCCGCAGCAGCCAAGCCCAAAGTCTGATGGCCTTGGCACTACACCCCAATCTTTCCAGGTTTGATACTCTTAGCAAATCAAAACCCCACCCCCCAACCCCTGCCCCTAGTAGGCAAACGGGAGATCTGCTCCCCTCGCCACAACGGGGAGGAGCCCAGGGAAGGGTCTCGCTAACTTCTGCCCCTATCTATGCCCATTCAATTTGGTGAGCCTGGACTAACGGTTGAGCGCGACGTGGCCATCCCCATGCGCGATGGCGTCAACTTGCAGGCCGACATCTACCGACCGCAGGTGTCCGACCCCTTGCCAGTGCTGCTCATGCGCCTGCCCTATGGTCGCGCCATTGCTTCCACCGTCACCTACGCCCACCCCGCCTGGTACGCCCGCCAGGGCTACACGGTCGTAATCCAATCTGTGCGCGGCACCGACCGATCCGGCGGCGACTTTTACCCATTTGCTGCCGAATATGACGACGGCTACGACAGCGTGAAGTGGTGCGCTCAAGACCTGCCCGGTTCCAATGGGCGTGTGGGCATGTATGGCTTCTCCTACCAGGGCGTCACCCAGTTTCAGGCTGCCGTCGAGCAACCCCCAGGCTTGATCACGATTTGCCCCGCAATGGCCACCGCCGACTTTTACCATGGCTGGTACTACTTCGGCGGGGCCTTAGCCCTGGACTTTGCGCTGCCCTGGGGCTTGCAACTAGCCCAGAACAAAGCCTGGTTCCAGGGCATCGAACCCCAAGCAACCGATTGGCAAAAAGCTCAAGCCCAGATTGGCAGTTGGCTCGACAGCACCCCGCTTAACCAGTTCCCGCTCCTCAAAAGCAGCGAACTAGGGAGTAGTGAACTAGGGCAACACTATTTCGACTGGGTTAACAACCCGCAAGCCGATGCCGCCTACTGGCAGCAACTTAATCCCCTCTCGCGCTTCGAGCACTACAACCTGCCCGCCCTCCACATTGCTGGCTGGGCTGACTTATTCATCGAAGCCACCCTCAACACCTATACTCAGGCGCAGCAAGCTACTACTCAGCCCCAGAAATTGATCGTGGGGCCCTGGCGACATCTGCCCTGGCTGCGGCGAGTGGGCGAAGTCGATTACGGCTCAGCAGCCGTCGCCCAGATCGACCGAACTCAAGTGCGCTGGTTCGATTACTGGCTCAAAGGCGAAGCCAACGGCATTCTAGAAGAGTCGCCGGTTCAGTCCTTCTTGATGGGCGAGAACCGCTGGCTGGATCTCAGCCAGTGGCCGCCTGAAATCACCTCAACCCGTATCTATCTCCACAGCAACGGCATGGCGCACGGCCCAGATGGCGACGGCGTGCTCTCGACCGAACCGCCCACAGACCAGCCGCCTGACTTCTATATTTATGACCCGCGCATCCCTAACCCGAGCACTGCTTACGGCCCCTACGACCAGCGCAGCGTTCACCAACGCACCGACCTAGTTAGCTATTGCAGCGCTCGCCTGGATTACACTTTACCGATCGCAGGCACACCGGTGTTTGAACTGTATGCAGCCACCAGCGTCCCCGACACCGACTGGGTCGTCAAGCTCATGGACGTGGACGAGAACGGCAGTAGCTTGCTGATCACTTGTGGCGTATTGCGGGCGCGTTACCGTCACTCTTGGTCAGTACCGGAATGGGTGCCTGCCGACCAGGTACAGCGCTACCGCATCAAGTTGCGCCCGACCTGCCACAGCTTCGCCCCAGGGCATCATATGCAAATCACGATTGCCTCAGCTGCCTTCCCGCTAATCGACCGCAACGCCAACACCAAAGTCTGGCCCCACGAGGCACGAGTCAAAGACTTTCAGATGGCTACCCAGCAGATTCATCACAGCCCCGAGTTTCCCTCCTGCCTACACCTGCCGATGCTGGTTAGCTAAGTGACTGAGTGGGTTGGAGCTAAGCCGCGAAAAGCCTCCTCCTGCGAAGGGGAGATGGCAAAAATCGCAGTTTTCGGTTGAATCAAACTGGAGACCTTAACAGAGATGCCATGTTTTTGCAGCACAAAGAATCGTCAGAACTCGTGGAAGTGGTGGGAGTGACAGAACTAGTCAACCCCGCACAATCCCAAGTTCGCGCTAAATCCCAATCCGGTCAGGAAGAACAAGATTCAGCCAGCTTCGAGAAGTCAGAACTCGTGTTTCCTAGTGGCGAAAGTCTGCCCCGTTGTTGGGTTGATCCGCACTACAAAAACGCCTAAACCTCCATTTCCCTCTCTTTCCTGCTTCGAATCATCCCAACTCTGAAAGAGAGGGGCTCACCGTTTGCGGCTCTTGTCACTTAGCCCTAAAGGCTAAAACCCTCAGGGCTATAGAAAGAGCCATACAAGACCCTATAAAAGCGTTACAAATAAGGCCGATCTAGATCCCAAGCTTTGGCCTGGGCCAAAATATGTTGCGCTACTTCAGCTTTGCGTAGCCCGGTATAACGATCTATCTCGTGCGCATCAAAGCTCAAGTTATAGCAGTCTACACAGGCTCCCTCAGCACTAGAAACATAAACTAATCCCAATTGAGCCCGCAAATTCTCGGCGGTGTCAAAGGGAGTTGTCTTCAAGCGAATATGGCCGTTGGTCGGTAGATTAGCATCCAAGATGCGGTCGCCCAAACTCAACCAATAGTAAGGACCCGGCGAGTGCGGGAATTCACGCGTGGGTATGAAAGCCCAACCCTGATATTCCTTCGCTTCTGCATTTTGTACCCGAGGCAAATCAGGGTAGCGTTCCGGATCTAAATAGAGAACACCCCTGCAAACTGCAGGCGCTAAACCCAACTGCGCCAGCGCATTGCCTAACACCTCGCAGGACGGGCCACAATCTCCCTCGAAATGGCATTCCGCCAGCCCCATAGCGGCGTAGCCCTTCAAAACAGCAGAGAGAGTATTTTCATCGCAAGACAGAGTTTGGGTCATAGCCATAGCAGCCCTAGCCGAGGTAAAAGACCATATACACTGGGCGATGCCCAATATCTTCTCGGTCTAAATCCAGTCTAGGGGTCACCTGCTGCGCCATCGCAACTGCTCATAAATATTCTCATAAACGTTCAACGTTCTAAATACGCAAATTCAAGTTGAGTTCACGTCGGCAGCTTAAAAGTTTGCATTAAAGCTTGAGGTTGGGCAGGGCTAAGGTGAGAGTTGAGTAATTCGGGGCAGCCTCTTCATTAGCAACACAATTAGCAACACACCTAGTAACAAAGCTTGGATAGCTTTAAGGACGAGCGATGAGCCACTGGCTCCAGGCCCAACCACCTCTATCATTTCTGCCACCTGCCTTCAACCCCTGGGTTTTGCGTCTGACTTGCTTGGCCCTACCCGGCTGGCTACAGCTACGAACTCAGGTTGCACAAATCGAAACACGAAACCTGGAAACTCTAGCGAAACTGTACCAGGAGTTCCAAACTGGCAAGGTTCGTTTTTTGTTGGCCTTTCGGCATCCCAGCGCCGATGATCCCTTCAGCTTGTTATATCTACTTAACCTGGCGGTGCCTCAAGCAGCCCGACGGTTTGGCATCCCCTTGCAGCCTCCCACCCACGCCCATTTCATCTATGACCGAGGCATTCCCTTGTGGGCGGGGCAGTTCGTCACCTGGCTCTATCCTCGCCTGGGCGCTACCCCAATCCAACGGGGCAAGGTCGATCGCACAGGCTTGCGCTCAGCCCGCGACTTGTTTATGCATGGGCGCTTTCCCCTAGCCGCCGCTCCAGAAGGCGGAACCAATGGACATGGCGAAGTCGTAAGCCCCTTGGAACCAGGCATTGCCCAATTGGGCTTGTGGTGTGTCGAAGATCTAGCAGCGGCAGGGCAGCAGGCCGAAGTCATGTTGGTGCCGCTGGGCGTTCAGTACAGCTACGTCAACCCACCTTGGGCCGCAATCGACCGACTGCTGAGCCAGATGGAAGCGGATTGTGGTCTGTCTGTGGTGCCGTCGCCGCCTAGCCAGGAAGACCAGACCCGCCGAGTCAGGTTGCTGCGCTTGGGCGAGCACTTGCTGCGCACGATGGAAGAGTTTTACCACCGCTTTTACGACCAGCCATTGCCCGAGGAGTCCTCAGCTTCGGCCCCTACCAGCGATGCAGCCTTTAGCCAACGCTTGCAAACCCTGATGAATACTGCTCTGCGGGTGGCAGAGCAATACTTCGATCTGCCTGTGAAGGGGACTGTGATTGATCGTTGCCGCCGTCTAGAGCAGGCAGGTTGGGATCGAATTTTTCGGGAGGACTTCAAACAGCCCGAACGTTTGCCGCCCTTGGTTCGAGGGCTGGCAGATCGGGTAGCGGAGGAGGCTAGCTTGCGCATGTGGCACATGCGCCTGGTGGAGAGTTTTGTCGCGGTTACCGGCAACTATGTACAGGAGCGCCCAACCGCAGAACGGGTCGCTGAGACCGCGCTGCTCCTTTGGGATACGCTGGCCAAAATCAAGGGCAATCCCCGGCCACGACCGCGCTTGGGACGACAACGGGTACTGCTAACGGTGGGAACCCCCTTGTCGGTGAGTGAACGTGCCCGATCGATGCAGGGTCGTCGGGCTGCCAAGCAGGTAGTAGCTGACCTAACCCGCGATCTACAAACCAGCCTAGAGTCATTGATCGTGCCCCTCAGCTAGCAGACTTCTCGCAGTAAGGACGGCAGGACTGCTAGCGCACTTCCGGATGAAGGCAGCCTGAACTGGTATTAGTTACAAATCAGCCCAACCAATTAGCCCCAACCAATCAGCGCAGACTTCAGAGTCATTGAATTCAGAGTCATTGAATTAGGAGCTACCAACTGTATGAGCGTTGCTAAGATTCTGTGGCAGGAGAACGCCGATTTGGCTCGGGCCATCCTGGAGCATCGCTTTGTACAGGGCTTAGGTGATGGCACACTGCCACGGCCTAGCTTTGAAAATTATATTGGTCAAGATGCTTATTTCTTAGAAGCCTTTGCCCGAGGCTATGCCCTAGCTCTAGCTCATAGCCCAGACCGCGAAGGGCTATATGCATTCGCAGAACTGCTGATTGGCGTCACCAATGAGCTTCGCCTCCACGCTAGCTATGCGGACCGTTGGGGTGTAGAACTCACCGACATTACCCCCAGCGAGGCGACTCTCGCCTACACCGACTTTTTGCTGGCGATTGCTGGAACGCGGACCATTGGTGAGATCTGCGCGGCGATGACGCCCTGCATGCGGCTATATGCCTTCTTGGGGCAGCAGTTAGCCGAGGCCAAACCAGACGCGCAGCATATCTATGCAGAATGGATCCACACTTACTCCGATCCCAGCTTTGAGGCTCTGGCGCAGCGACTGGAGGATTTGCTCGACCGTTATACCAATGATGGTCCGGTGCTGCGCTACATCTACCGGCGCGCCATGCAACTAGAGTTGGGCTTCTTTGAGTACAACTCCTAAGATCTCCCAGTTCTTGAACTCGGGATTCTTGAGATTCAATTCTTGCCAAATGTAACGTTGGTTGGCCAAACGTTACATTAACTGGAAATCCAGGGTCTCTGCTTGCCAACCGTCTGTAGCCTTGTTAGGCTGAGGGCTATGAAGAATTCTCAGTTCTGGTACAGCTTTACCTTTAGGAGCGCCACAGGGGTGCGCCACAGGTCAGGCTGACGAAAATACCAGAACTTCGTTAACACTGAACCCGCCTCCCCTAGAAATTTGGGAGGCGGGTTTTTTTGTGGTTCCAGTTCATTGCTCTAGTCCAGTTCTCTAAAAGTTCATTCTTCAACCGTTACTCACTCACTCTCACTCACTTAAACGGAGACCTCGCTATGATTATCGTGATGGAAGCTGATGCTAGCGAACAACAGATTGCCGAGATTTGCGCCTACGTGCAAAATCTCGGCTTCGAACCGCACCGCTCTCAAGGCGTCGAGACAACAATTGTGGGCATTATCGGCGATGACCGCCGCCTAGATGCCAATGTCTTTCGCGCTCTTGAGGGAGTAGGGCAAGTGATTCCCGTACTGAAGCCCTACAAGCTCGCTAGCCGCGACTTCCAACCTCAGGACAGCCTGGTCGATATTGGCAACGGCGTGGTCCTGGGTGGACCTGAAGTAGCGGTGATCGCTGGTCCCTGCTCCGTTGAAGGAGAGCAAGCGATTCTGGAAGCAGCTCAAGCTGTCAAGCAGGCTGGTGCCGTTGCTCTGCGGGGCGGTGCCTACAAACCGCGCACTTCCCCTTACGGATTCCGGGGTTTGGGGGAAGTAGGGCTGGATTATCTGGCGTCAGCCAGAGTTGCTACGGGCTTGCCGGTTGTCACCGAGGTGATGTCGCCTGCTCAGGTTGAGTATGCCTGCGAACGCGCTGATGTCCTGCAAATTGGCGCTCGCAATATGCAGAACTACGATCTGCTGCTGGAAGTAGGCCGCACCCGCAAGCCTGTGATGCTGAAGCGGGGCCTGTCGGCCACGATGAATGAATTTCTGTTGGCAGCAGAGTACATCCTGTCTCAAGGCAACTGGCAGGTGATTCTGTGTGAGCGTGGCATTCGCACCTTTGAAACCCACACGCGCAACACGCTCGACCTCAATACCGTCGTCGCACTGAAGGGACTGACCCACTTGCCAGTCGTCGTTGATCCCAGCCACGGCACCGGCAGACGCGAACTGGTGTTGCCGATGGCGCGTGCTGCGGTGGCCTGTGGCGCAGATGGCATCATCGTAGAAGCTCATCCCATCCCAGATGCCTCCATCAGCGATGCCCAGCAGGCGATTAGCCCAGCGATGCTAGCGGAGCTGGTGAAGGATGTTAAAGCAATTAGCCAGGTCGTACGTAAGATGGCAGTAGTAGCGTAAACTGCTTTTAATTTCTTCTTAACTTACGATTGCAAGCCAGAACCTCAGCTTTGTCTAGGGCTCTGGCTTTTGTTTTTCTCACCTTAAAGAAGGATGACAATCTACCCAGATTGACTCACTCCAGCAGCTAGCTGAAGCAAAAATGTAACATCAGATACGATTGGCCCCAGACACGGGTGATTTAATGACCAGCGTGTAATCGAGTAGCGCCAATGCTGCTCGCGTCCCTGTGAAGAGCGCTCAAGATGGGACCGCACAGAGTCAACATCACTCAGTGGAGCACTCAATGACTCGACAGTTTGGTCGGCGCAAGTTTATTAAATACGGCACTATTGCTCTTGGCAGCAGTGCTTTCCTCAAGGCTTGCTCAGGAACCACGGGCAGTACGACGGGTACCGCAACTCCTGCGGCTACTGAAGCCGCAGCTACGGCTGCAGGCGGCGAAACCATTAAGGTTGGCATCTTGCACTCACTAAGCGGCACGATGGCAATCAGTGAAAAAAGTGTGGTCGATGCCGAACAACTTGCAATCGCCGAGATCAATGCCGCTGGTGGCGTTTTAGGTAAGCAAATTGAAGCCGTTGTTGAAGACGGCAACTCTGACTGGCCAACTTTTGCCGAAAAGGCCAAGAAGTTGATCGATCAAGACAAGGTGGCCACGGTGTTTGGTTGCTGGACTTCAGCCAGCCGCAAGGCTGTGCTGCCAGTCTTCGAAGAGAAAAACCACATGCTGTGGTATCCCGTGCAATACGAGGGCCAAGAGTGTTCCAAGAACATTTTCTATACCGGCGCTGCTCCCAACCAGCAAATCGAGCCTGCAGTTGATTGGCTGCTGAAGAATAAGGGCAAAGACTTCTTCCTAGTTGGTTCTGACTACGTTTTTCCCCGCACCGCCAACACAATCATCAAAGCGCAATTAGAAGCGCTAGGTGGTAAGACGGTGGGTGAGGATTACTTACCCTTAGGCAACACGGAAGTAACGCCGATCATCACCAAAATCAAGCAAGCTCTGCCCAATGGCGGCGTGATCTTTAATAGCTTGAATGGAGACAGCAATGTTGCCTTCTTCAAGCAATTGCAGGGTGCTGGCCTGGGACCGGATAAGTATCCCACCATGTCGGTCAGTATTGCCGAAGAAGAAGTGAAGGCCATTGGCGTTGAGTACCTTAAGGGCCACTACGCTGCCTGGAACTACTTCCAAACGGTGGACTCACCTTCCAGTACCAAGTTTGTGGAAGCATTCAAGGCCAAGTACGGCTCCGACCGTGTGGTCAACGACCCGATGGAAGCTGCTTACATCATGGTCTACCTGTGGAAGCAATCAGTTGAGAAAGCCGGTAGTGCTGATGATCTCGAAAAGGTACGCGCCTCAGCCATTGGTCAAACCTTTGATGCGCCCGAGGGCAGAGTGACAATGGAGAGCAACCATCACCTGGCTAAGTTTGTGCGATTGGGTGAAGTCAGAGACGATGGTTTGTTCGAAATCGTTTACGAAACCAAGGAAGCGGTCAAGCCCATTCCCTGGAACCAGTTTGTAACTGAAACTAAGGGTTTTGCTTGCGATTGGTCAGACGCAACTAAGGGTGGCAAATACAAGATCTAAGCCGTGACATGAGGGCAATTCGCGTCGGCTAAAACTTGCGCGAATTGCCTTTACATACCAATGCCCAAAGAAAGGGCAAAAGAGAAAGGGCAAGAGGAAGGGTAAATTGCTACAGCTTCTAGATGGTCTGTTCAACGGAGTCAGCATTGGCTCTGTTTTGCTATTGGCAGCGCTGGGGCTGGCAATTGTATTTGGGCTGATGGGCGTGATCAATATGGCCCACGGCGAGTTAATGATGTTGGGAGCCTACACTACGTTTGTGGTGCAGAACGGCTTCAAGTTGCTGGGAGGACCTTGGTTCGAGCTCTATATCCTCTTTGCCCTGCCTCTAGCTTTTATAGTCACGGCGCTAGTCGGCCTAGTGCTGGAAAAAGGGGTAGTGCGTTACCTCTACGGACGACCGCTAGAAACCTTATTGGCAACTTGGGGCGTGAGCCTAATTTTGCAGCAGTTTGTGCGTAGTGTGAATTGGGTTTTAACCATCAGCATCGCGCTCTTCTGTTTACTTTTTTTCGGTGGCTTGCAGCTTCTGCGCACTCGCTCTAATTTCGATCAGATCCGTAACTGGGCGATTGCCATACTGCTGCCACTCTCGCTAGCTATTGTTAGCTTGACAGGCGTCTTTCTATCGCAGACTTACAAGCTAGCGGTGACGAGACCCTGGTTTGGAGCTCAAAATGTGGACGTAACAGCACCGAGTTGGCTACGAGGTGGCCTGCCGATTGGTGCTTTTCAACTGCCTTATGCTCGTCTGTTCATTATTGTCTTGACGGCACTTTGCGTTGCCGGAGTTTACCTATTTCTACTGCGTTCGCCTTGGGGCTTACGGATTCGAGCAGTCACCCAAAATCGCAGTATGAGCGCTTGCCTGGGCATCCCAACGCAGAAGGTAGATGCGCTCACCTTTGCTCTTGGATCTGGGCTAGCTGGCGTTGCTGGTTGTGCCGTTAGTCTCTTAGGTTCGGTGGGTCCAAATACGGGCCAGAACTACATCGTGGATACGTTCATGGTGGTCGTGGTCGGTGGAGTTGGCAAGTTGGTGGGCAGTGTAGTGGGGGCCATGGCAATTGGCGTTGCTAGTTATCTCATTGGCTCCGGCACGCTGGCCTTATTGCTGGCACCCATTCAACCCTTGGCTGACTTTTTCACCTTCTTCGCCACAACCAGTATGGCGAAGGTGATGGTGTTTATTCTGATTGTCACTTTCTTGCAATACCGACCTGCGGGCATCTTCCCACAGAAAGGACGAACCGTTGATGCTTAGAGGATGCGGCTGCTATGGCTGATGCGGCGATTGGAAGGCCAGGGGTTGATGTTGCTAAACGACGGGCCTTGTTGCTGGAAGTAGGGGTAGTCGCGTTGATCGCGCTGGCACTGATTTTTATCGCACCAGCTCTGCTGTCGGGCTTTCGGATGAACTTGTTGGGGCGATTTTTGGCCCTGGCAATTGTAGCGTTGGGCATCGACCTGATTTGGGGTTATACCGGCATGCTCAGCTTGGGGCATGGCGTGTTTTTTGCCTTGGGTGGTTACGCCCTGGCTATGCACTTAAAGTTGCAAATTCCCCTTGATGCCAGCGTGCAATTGCCGGAGTTCATGACGCTCTATGGTGTGACCGAACTGCCCTGGTTTTGGCGACCGTTTTACTCCTTTAGCTTCACGTCCTTAGCAGTGTTTCTGGTACCCGCATTGCTAGCAGCAGTGCTGGGCTATCTAGTGTTTCGCAATCGCATCCGGGGCGTCTATTTCTCGATTTTGACCCAAGCAACGACGATTATTTTCTTCAATTTCTTCAATGGTCAGCAAAAGCTGATCAATGGCACCAACGGCTTGACCGATTTCAAGACCCTGTTTGGCGCAGCAGTGAGCGATGCACGGTCTCAGTTTATCTTTTACACTGCAACAGTGCTGCTTTTAATCGCTGCTTACGGGCTCTGTCGCTGGTTGACGAGTGGCCGCTTTGGCCGTTTGTTAATTGCGATTCGAGATGATGAGAGCCGAGTGCGGTTTTCGGGCTACGATCCCACTGGTTTTAAGGTCTTAGTCTTTGCTGTCTCAGCAGCCCTAGCAGGAGTTGCAGGAGCCCTGTATACCGTTCAGTCCGGCATCATTTCCCCGAAGGCAATGGACATTGCCTTTTCGATTGAAATGGTGATTTGGGTGGCGGTGGGCGGGCGCGCCAGTCTAGTTGGAGCGGTGCTAGGAGCAGTGCTAGTGAACTATGCCAAGAGCCTGCTGAGCGAGCAATTTCCCGATGTGTGGCTGTTCTTTCAAGGCGGACTATTTTTGCTGGTAGTCATGGTTCTGCCCAATGGTTTGGTGGGCTGGTTGCGGCATCAAGGTGTGGGGCAGCTACAAGCTTTGCGGTCTCGATGGAAACAACCCCTGCCCAGGAGCACGACATGACAAGAATTCTAGAAATCGAGAATTTGACAGTTAGTTTTGACGGCTTCAAGGCGCTGAACCATCTAAATTTCAGCATGGAGACGGGCGAGTTGCGGGTGGTCATTGGCCCTAATGGTGCGGGCAAAACCACGTTCTTAGATGTGATTACAGGCAAAGTCAAACCGACTGAAGGACGCGTTTTATTTAAAGGCCGTTCGTTACGCTCATTTTCTGAACATCAAATTGCTGTTCACGGCGTAGGTCGCAAATTCCAAACGCCTCGTGTGTACCTGAATTTAACGCCCCGCGAGAATTTGGAGTTGTCGTACAACCGCCACAAAAACGTATTTTCAACCCTGCTTGAACGACCTTCAGTTACAGAACGCCACAAAATCGCCGACCTGCTCGCCACGATTGGCTTAACCCAAAAAGCGGATATCCAAGCCGGTTTGCTATCTCATGGCGAGAAGCAATGGCTAGAGATTGGCATGGTGATCGCCCAGGATCCCGATTTGCTTCTGGTAGATGAGCCAGTTGCGGGGCTAACCGATGAGGAAACCGAAAAAACTGGCGAGCTACTGATGTCGTTGGCAGGCCAACATTCTGTGTTGGTCATTGAGCATGACATGGTATTCGTGCGTCAGATCGCACGCACCGTTACTGTGTTGCATGAGGGATCCCGGCTTTGCGAAGGCACCATTGATGATGTGCAAAATGACCCTCAAGTGATTGCAGTTTATCTGGGCCAACCCGAAACTGAACATCAAGCCGAGCGCCAGAACGAATTGGTCAATGAGGTGGCAGGCTAAATGACCCAAACCCAGCGCTTAGACCCAGCCGATACAACCACTGTATCGATGCTAGAGGTTAGTAACCTCGACGTTTATTACGGCCAGAGTCACATTCTTCGCAATGTCGAGTTGGTGGTGCCTCAAGGCAAAATGGTTTGCCTGATCGGGCGCAATGGTGTTGGCAAAACCACCCTGCTCAAAACTGTGATGGGCTTGCTGAATCCACGGCAGGGGGTGATCCGTTTGGGTGGTCAAAACATCACCCGCCTCAGGCCTGATCAACGGGCTAAGCAGGGGATTGGTTATGTCCCGCAGGGACGCGAAGTTATTCCTCGGCTGACAGTGTTTGAGAATTTATTACTGGGTCTGGAAGCCCGGAGCGGTCGAGGGAGCAGCACGAGAACAGTCCCCGATGAGATCTTTGAACTCTTTCCAGTCTTGCGGACCATGTTGGGTCGAATGGGTGGCGATCTGAGCGGTGGGCAGCAGCAGCAACTTGCCATTGCTCGGGCACTAATGTCGTCGCCACGCCTATTGGTGCTCGACGAGCCGACCGAAGGCATTCAACCCTCGATCATTCTGGAAATTGAGTCTGCTGTGCGTCAGATTATCAAAACCCACAATATCTCGGTTTTGCTTGTTGAGCAGCATTTGCATTTTGCGCGTCAGGCCGACATCTATTACGCCATGCAAAAGGGAGCCATCGTCGCATCAGGAACGACCGATGAACTCTCCAATGACGTTATCCAACGTTTTCTGGCGGTTTAAAGTGTAACTCCAACGGGATAAACCCAAGCAATCACCCGAGGGTTGCACTCAAAGCCCATAACACAGACAAGCAAAGGCAAGCCAGCATAAACTATGCATAAACACTAGATCAAAATCATTAACTCTTTCTTAAATCCATTGGTGCTTTTAAGTAGCTTGTGACCTGTTGCTCAGTTGTTGATTAAGGTCAGGAAGTAGTAGTATACGTTGTTACACTCTGGCAGCTACTGCAATGTTAAGGATGTTGTCGAGTGTAACGAAGTGAACGGCAGAATGGAACATTAGAGAGTTAACTAACATGCTTAAGAAATTACAGAATTCTCGTACCTTCGTGACAGGAATGCCACGGGTAGGTCTAAGCCGATTGGCTTTGGCATTGTGGGTAGCGTCGCTATGCGCGAGCTGTGCCAGTTCTGGGTCTAGCCCCAATGCCGGTGCAAGTCCGGCTGCAGGTACTACTGCCTCGGGTAGCACAGACAGCAGCACCCTTAAGATCGTTTCTAGTTTGCCAATGACAGGCAGTTCTTTAGGCCAAACTCAAACGATCATTAATGGCATTAAACAAGCGTTAGACGAAACCAATTCAGCTGCTTGTGATGGCAAGATCAAGCTCGAATACGAACCTTTAGACGACGCAACGGCTGCTGCAGGTAAATGGGATCCAGCCCAAGAAACAGCCAACGCTAACCAAGCCGCTGCCGATCCTAATATCGTTGCTTACATTGGCACCTATAATTCCGGGGCTGCTAAGCTGGCGATTCCCATTTTGAACCAGGCTGACGTGGTAATGGTTAGCCCTGCTAACACCTATCCAGGTCTCACAAAACCGGGCAAAGGTGAGCCGAATGAGCCCAATATCTATTATCCCAAGAACACACGCAACTTCGCTCGCGTTGTGCCTGCCGATGACCTTCAAGGGGTCGCTGCCGCCAACTGGGCTAAATCTTTAGGCGCTAAGAGGGTTTACATCCTGGATGATCAGGAGCTTTACGGCAAAGGCATTGCTGACATTTTTGACCAGACGGCTAAGAAGATTGGTCTAGAGGTGTTGGGACATGAAGGTATCGATGCCAAAGCTGCCGATTACAAAGCGCTAATGACTAAGATCAAAGCGCTCAATCCTGACTTGATCTACTTTGGCGGCATTACTCAAAACAACGCTGGGCAACTGATCAAAGACGCTCGCAACGTTGGCATGACTAACGATAAGGTCAAAATCATGGGGCCGGATGGCACCTTTGAGCAAGCACTGATTGATGCTGCTGGCAAAGATGCTGAGGGCTACTATGCAACCTTTGGTGGAGTTCCAGGCAAGGAACTAACCGGTGCCGGTAAGACTTGGTACGAAAACTACAAGACAAAATACAACGCTGAACCAGAAGCTTACGCTTCTTACGGTTACGAAGCCGCTAAAGTAGTCGTGAACGGGATCAACCAAGTCTGTAAGAATGATCGCGCAGCAATTCGCGATGCGGTCATGGGCACCAAAGACTTTAAGGGCCTACTGGGCACTTGGAGCTTTGACGCGAATGGTGACACTAGCCTCGGCACTATGTCTGGCAACGTGGTTAAGGATGGCAAATTCCAGTTTGTCAGTGTCATTAAAGCCCAATAAGTTGAAGACGGGCTGATGTCATCAGAGGGGTGGATTCCGTGGGAATTCCCCCCTCACCTGTTAAAGCGTGTGTTCCCTCCGGTTCGATGAAAGATGAAGCGTTGGCAGAGAATTCTTCTGTATCTTGCGGTAGCCTATGTCGTCCTCTTGTTAGGACCGATTGCGGGCTTTGATCTCCCCCGAATTGTTGGTGCCATTGCTCAAAGCCCTGAGGTTTTAATTCAGCAGTTACTAGTGGGTCTGATCAACGGGGCGATTATCGCCATCATTGCCTTGGGCTATACCCTGGTCTACGGCATTATCGAGCTGATCAATTTCGCCCACGGCGACCTCTACATGTTGGGAGCCTTTGCTTCCCTCACGGTGATTAATTTGTTTGGGCTTGAGGATGGGGCCTCTTTGGCAACAGCCATCGTGCCAATGTTGTTGGCTTTGGTGATTGCAGGCCTCTTCTGTGGAGGTTTGAACCTGCTGACTGAGCGCTACGCTTATCGTCCCCTGCGCAATTCTTCGCGTTTGGCTCCCTTGATTTCCGCCATTGGGGTTTCGTTCATTTTTCAAAACCTGGGTCTGTTTTGGGGAGGCTTAAAGTCGTTCATTCCAGGCATGGGCAATAATGCTGCGGCTCCCAAAACTTTTCCAGACTTACTGCCCCGCACGGACCTGCTGCAAGCCCTAGGGATTCAGACCAGTGTGGCCTTTACGGTCAAGGATCTCGTGGTGCTAGTCGTTGCTGCGGTCTTGATGGTGGGATTGCACTTGTTTGTGCAGTACACGCGCCCTGGTAAGGCCATGCGAGCGACGGCGCAGAATCCAATGGCAGCTCGGATCATGGGCATCAATGTCGATCAAATTATTGCCCTGACCTTTGTGCTGGGTGGCATCCTAGCGGGTTCTGCTGGGCTGCTAGTGGCGCTCTATAACAACACCGTTGTCTTTACAATGGGATTCACCGCTGGCCTGCGAGCGTTTACCGCAGCGGTATTGGGCGGCATCGGTAACATTATTGGGGCCATGCTGGGCGGGGTTTTGATTGGCGTTCTGTCGGCCCTCAGCGATCAGTATCTCTCCAGTCGTTGGACTAACGCCTGGGTGTTTGCTGTTTTGGTGATCATTTTGGCCTTTCGACCCGGTGGCCTACTCGGTGAAAACGTTCAGGAAAAGGTGTAGGCAGCGATGGCAGAGCGGGCGCTGAAGGTCCTCCGGTTGAGTATCGCCTTAGGGTTGATCGCGGCTCTAACGGTGCTGGTGTTTGGGGGTTGGAGTAGCTCAGTCATTGGCTGGCTCTTGGGCGCAGGGGCAGGTCTTATGGCTTGTCAGCGGCAAAGCATTCCTTCGCCCAAAGTCGGAGCCAGGTTAGGGCTAGAGGCAGGGCTGGTTCTGGGCGGTTGGATTTTGCTGGCTCTCGTGCTGCAGGGGCTAGTGTTGCGTCCGGCGGCAGGGCAACCGGCATTGGCGCTGCCGCAACTCCTGCAATATGCCCTTCTCGCACCAGTGATTACAACGGTGGCAGCAACAGTCACGGGGGCAGTACAGGGGTTAAAGCAGTACCGGCAAATTGCAACTTGGATTCTACTGGCCCTGATCTTGCTGATCTTTCCCTGGATCGACCAGATTGCCCGAACCAACTGGATTGCCACGGTGATTCAGATTCAGATTTTCGTGATGCTGGCTCTGGGCTTAAACATTGTCGTGGGCTACGCAGGACTGCTGGACTTGGGCTATGCGGCCTTCTTTGCAATTGGCGCTTATACCACTGGCTTTTTGTCCTCGCCGCAAATTAATTTGCAGTGGAATTTCTGGATTGTGATCTGGATTGCCGCTGCCGTTGCTGCCTTGGCAGGGGTCATTTTAGGCGCACCGACGCTGCGCTTGCGAGGCGACTACTTAGCAATTGTGACCCTGGGGTTCGGCGAAATTGTGCCGGTTCTGTTTCGCAATTTGACTGATATCCAAATCTACGAACCGATCTCTAAAATTCTGGGCAGCATTCTGGGCCGTCCAGAAATGGCTATTTGTCTAGTTGGCTGCGATAAACCGTTCAATTTGACAGGAGGCGAAGCCGGTATTAATCCGATTGGACGGCCCTATCTACCAATCGTGGGCACGTTCCAATCCAGCAATTATCTGCCCTGGTACTACTTGATTTTGCTGCTGGTAGTGTTTGCTGTTTTCATGATCGGCCGTCTACGCAATAGCCGTTTAGGCCGGGCCTGGACAGCAATTCGAGAAGATGAATTAGCGGCCAGCGCTATGGGCATTAATTTGGTGAAAACTAAGCTTCTCGCTTTTGCGATGGGAGCAACTTTTTCCGGCTTTGCTGGTTCTTTTTACGCAGCCTACATCAGCGCTATTTTCCCCAGTGTCTTTGACTTTTCCGTCTCAGTGATCATTCTATGCATGGTGATTTTGGGGGGATTGGGCAACATGACTGGTGTCATTCTGGGCGGCATTATCATCATGGGTGCTGACCGTCTTTACTTGCCGCAGTTAGCCTTGGTACTCAAAGGCGTTCTCAGCACGTCGGTACTGCCTAATGTTGCTAACCCAGCGCTGAAAGACTTTTTGGCAACCAGCGTTGACCCCATTCAGATGCGTCTGCTTCTATTCGGTTTAACGCTGGTGGTTATGATGATTGTGCGTCCCGAAGGGCTAGTGCCCGATGCCATGCGCCAGGCCGAATTGCATTCGCCGGAACCCGACTCGGTTCCAGTGGTAGAAGACCCTGCGGTGGAAGCCAGGAGTTAGAAATGGCTCTGTTAGAAGCTCAAAAACTCACTATGCGCTTTGGTGGTCTGGTTGCGGTTAACCAGGTAGATTTTGCAATTGAGCCCGGTATGATTGCTAGCCTCATTGGCCCCAATGGCGCCGGCAAAACCACGTTTTTCAACATGATTACCGGCATCTACACGCCGACTTCCGGCCACCTGGTCTTCGATGGCAGGGAGATTACCGGGTCGCCTCCGCACCGACTCACAACTCTGGGCATTGCCCGAACCTTTCAGAACATTCGGCTGTTCAGCAACATGAGCGTACTGGAAAATGTATTGGTGGGCCGCCACAGCCGTCTCAAAACGGGGTTGCTGGGCACTGTGTTTCGGCCGCCTTCAGTAGCTAGTGAAGAAAAGAATGCTGAGCGCAAAGCGTTACATCTCCTAGACTTCGTGGGCTTAGGCAGCAACAAAGCGCAAGAACGGGCCAAGAATCTGGCCTATGGCGAACAGCGACTTCTAGAAATTGCCCGAGCCTTGGCCTCAGAACCAAAACTCTTGTTGCTGGATGAGCCAACCGCAGGCATGAACCCGAATGAAACAGCGGGGCTGACTCGCTTCATCCATCGCATCCGGGACGAACTCCAACTTACGGTTCTGCTCATTGAGCACGATATGAAAGTTGTGATGGGCATTTCTGATCGCGTCAGTGTCATGGAGTACGGCTCCAAAATTGCCGAGGGTTCTCCCACAGCAGTCCGAGCCGATCCACGCGTGATCGAAGCCTATTTGGGCAAAGAGGAAGAGACAGCATAACCATGCTAGAGGTCAGGGACATCCACACCTATTACGGCAATATCCACGCGCTCAAAGGGGCTTCGCTGAAGGTTGAGCAGGGAGAGGTCGTGACGCTGATTGGCAGTAATGGCGCCGGAAAAACGACTTTTTTGCGCACGGTTCAGGGCTTATTGCGACCGCGCGAGGGCAGTATTTTGTTTGAGGGACGGCCCTTAGAGGCAATGCCCACCAAGGATATTGTTCGCCTTGGCATTTCTCAAAGCCCAGAAGGTCGCCTGATTTTCCCACGGATGACCGTGCTGGAAAACCTGGAGATGGGCGCGTTCTCCCGTCGCGACGGCGTCGGCGTCAGAAGCGATCTGGAGCGCATCTTAACCCTGTTTCCTCGGCTCAAAGAGCGGATTAATCAAAAAGGCGGCACCTTGTCTGGTGGCGAACAGCAGATGCTGGCCATTGGCCGGGCGATGATGTCGCGGCCTCGCCTGCTGATGCTAGACGAGCCCAGTATGGGCTTGGCACCCTTACTGGTTGCTCAAATTTTCTCGATCGTTAAAGACATTAATGAGCAGGGAACGACGATCTTGCTGGTTGAGCAGAATGCTCGTATGGCCTTAACTGTGGCTAACCGCGCTTATGTTTTGCAAACGGGTCAGGTTGTACTAACCGGTACTGCCCGAGACCTGCAAACGAATGAGATGGTTCGCAAGGCTTATTTGGGTGAGAGTTAAGACTTAGCGATCGGGCAATCAATCGACTTATCGCTAAGCAGCCAGCAGCAGAGGCTCACTTCCAAGCGCCGAGATAATCGTGTCGCTGTCCTTGCTCACCAAAGCCTTCTCACCTTGCGCCAAGATCAGATCTTGACCGGCACTGGTAACCCAGGCTATACCCGATAGGACTTCAACCTCGCGACAAGCTTGCGGCAAGCGCAGAACTTCAGGACCCACTAGGCTAAATAAGCAAGGCGCTCCAGATAGTGCTTTGTTTTCTGTCTTGCCCTCAAGCTGAGGAGTGATAGCCTTTACCTTATACAGATAGGAACTCAAAGCTTGAGCAAAGCCGTTCGTTATGGTTAAACGCATCGCTCTTTCCCGTTGTAATTTAGTTGGACGGTTTAATCAGCCAGATAGCAAACCAGTCAAGTAGCAAGCCAATGGGTCAGCCAGGCAGCGAGCTAGTCGGGGAGTTGGGGAGTTGGCCGGGGAGCCAACTGGTAAGCCAGGGGTTAAGTCGGATGTCTACACTTTATTGCTCCTTGCTTAGGGAAGCAAAGCATAGCGTGAATGGTATCCATGAGCGAAATAGATGCATTAGATTGAGAAGGGCTCTATAGCGATTCATTGTGCCCTAAGCATTTCAGAGGGAGAAGGTACGATTTCAACATTTTTGACTAGAACACTAACTAGAACAGACTGAATGAGGCTACTGGCCAACTGTCCTAGTCAAAACTCGGCAAATTGTACCAGTGATTGAGGCAGAAGGGAGGCAAATGCTGGTAGGGGCTAAGGCTTGTCTTTTTATCACTTAATCCTAAATTTAAGTTTGATTATAAGCTCATACAAAAACCAAGCTATCTATCACAGTAGAGACAAGATCATAAGAAGCTATAAGAAATAATTACTAGCTATTGATGCAATACCCAAAAAAATTAACAGGAACAATGGATGGTCTCCAACTGTTCCTGTTAAGTTTAAGCAAATTATATAGTCTAACCAGGTTTACCACTAAACCACTAGCACTAATGGCTCAGGATTTGCGATAGGAATAGCTTAGTCCGTTCCTCTTGGGGATTATTAAAGAAATCTTCGGGCGTATTTTGTTCCACAATTGTGCCCCGGTCGAAAAATACAACTTTGTCGGCAACGCTGCGGGCAAACCCCATTTCGTGAGTCACACAGACCATCGTCATGCCCGTTTCGGCCAATTCCTGCATCACATCCAGAACCTCTTTGATCATTTCGGGGTCCAGTGCAGAGGTCGGTTCATCAAATAACATCACGGTTGGGTTCATGGCCAAAGCGCGAGCGATAGCAACCCGTTGCTGCTGACCCCCTGAAAGCTGGCCGGGAAACTTCTTGGCCTGCTCAGCAATACCCACCCGGCGTAGCAACTCCATTCCCCGCTCGTCCGCCTCGCTGCGCTTCACCTTTTTCACCCAGGTTGGACCGAGGGTGACATTCTGTAAAACGGTCAGGTGAGGGAACAGATTAAACTGTTGAAACACCATTCCGACTTCGCGACGAATGGCATCAATGTTGCGCAAATCTGTGGTCAGTTCAATGCCATCAACAAGAATGCGTCCCCGTTGATGTTCCTCTAGGCGATTAATCGTACGGATAAAGGTGGATTTACCTGACCCGGAAGGACCACACAGCACCAAAACTTCGCCGCGCTGAACTCGCAGACTAATGCCCTTAAGAACGTGAAAATCGCCGTACCACTTGTGGACGTCTTCACACTCAATAATGGTGTTCGATCCAGGCGTATCTGTCGTCTGCACTGATGCTACTCCTGAGGGCTCGGGGTGCTGACGCTGATTTTTCATATGATTACTGATGGAAATTGGGGGGTGTAGTTAATAACACGATAGCGTACAGGGCCGGACGAACGCTCTAGCCAAAGTTATCCTGCTTACATTCATTTACACAAGTCTACAGGTTTATTTCATATCGTTGCAGTACTGAGTTTATTGGCCAAAAAAAACCGTATATGACGTTACACTATCGGGATTATAGCGGTGTCATATTGACACCTGGAGTGGTGTGAGAGTTTAAAGTGTGGCGATGAACATTGTGAAGCTAGGTAGGATGTTTAGCAGACTTTCGAAAATGCGCTCCACGCTGCTAGCGTGGGTTACAGGTATCGGCCTTGTTTTACTGCTGAATTCATTAATAGTTGCTTGTAGCACAGAATCAACAACCCCAACTGGATCACCCCAGGCAGGTGGAACACCTGGCCCAGCACGAAGCACATTGCTATCTACGATCCAGGGCCGGGGACAACTCATTTGCGGAGTCAATGATCAATTGCCAGGCTTTGGCAACGTTGATGCAGCTGGTAAGTACACTGGCTTCGACGTTGACTTTTGCAGAGCAGTTTCGGCGGCTGTCTTTGGTGAGCCAGATAAAGTTGAATTTGTGCCGGTAAAATCTGCTAACCGTCAGACTGCAATCCAGTCAGGCGAAGTGGATATGATGAGCCGAAATACAACCTGGACTCTGACGCGGGATTTTGAGTGGGGCGCCATTTTCGCACCCACGACTTACCACGATGGTCAGGGCTTCATGGTGAAGACGGCCCGAAACATTGACAGCATTGAAAAGATGGATGGGGCGAGCATTTGTGTCCTATCTGGAACCACCACTGAATTGAACTTGGCGGATGCCTTTCGGGCCAGAAACTTGAAGTTTACACCCGTGGTATTCGACAACGATGATGCTACCTACGCAGCCTACGACCAAGGACGCTGTGATGTAGTCACTAGTGACCAAAGCAGCCTGATTTCGCGTAAGAGCACGCTGAAAGCACCAAACGAGAGCGCGATTCTCGACCAGGTGATCTCTAAGGAGCCTCTGGGGCCTCTAGTTTCTCAATCTGACCCTGTTTGGGCCGACATTGTTCGTTGGACCATTGACTCTCTAATCTATGCCGAAGAGAGGGGCATTACCAGCCAGAACGTCAGCACCTTTGCTAGCACCCAAGATCCTGACATTAAGCGTTTCTTGGGAGGAGAGGGCAACCTGGGTCAATTGATGGGTTTGGCTCCAGATTGGACGGCTAAAGTAATCGCTAGTGTGGGCAATTATGGCGAGATTTTCGACCGTCACCTTAAGCCACTAGGTGTAGAGCGGGGCTTAAATGACTTGTACACCAAAGGCGGGTTGATGTACTCCATTCCTTTTCGCTAAATCTTCCCATTTAGTGAGCCGTTTAGCGACCGGTTTAATGGCCTATTCACTGGCTGTTAATTAGCCCTTGTACAACGTTGGTTAGGCGATAGCTAGGGGCTATAAACTAGCCCCTATTTCAGTTTTTGTAGCTCAAATTCTGTAGTACAAAACTCAAGTCCTGTTATTAGCGCGAAAATTCGCAATGACTTCCCTTCGAGATCATCACGATCAAACTCGGCCTCCATTCTGGCGCGACGAACGCATAATCCGGATTGTCCTACAGGCCCTCTTTTTAGTTGCAGTCGCGGTAGGGCTTAGTATTCTCTACCGCAATATGGTCATCGGCTTGGCAAAAGCAGGCCTTGACTTGGGCTTTGATTTTCTCAAAAACTCAGCTAACTTCGGGATCTCTGAAGGGATTCCCTATACCCCCGCCGATAGCTACTTCAAAGCGTTTATTGTGGGGCTAGTTAACACCATTTGGGTATCGGTGGTCAGCATTGTCTTGTCGACCATCATGGGCTTTGCGCTGGGCGTTGCTCGTCTCTCCAGTAACTGGCTAGCTCGACAACTGGCCTCCGGCTTGACCGAGATCTTCCGCAATATTCCGGTTCTACTGATCATTATTTATTGGTATCAAGCCGTTTTCCTGGGCTTACCCCAAGTAGAAAGTGGCTTCTCGTTATTCAATATGGCTTACTTCAGCCAGCGGGGCTTAGCTTACCCGCAACCCGATGTCATACTACTGCCCACCCTAGTCCTGATGGTGCTGGTTGGTTGGGGCAGTTGGAAACTTTTGCAGCGCTGGCGACCAGACCTAAACGAGAGATGGGCAGGTGTCATATCGCTAGTGGGGGCTTTGCTGGTCGCAGGTCTCGTCTGGGCCTTCTCAGGTCGTGACCCTTTTGCTTTGGATGTGCCCAAGATGGTGGGCTTCAATCTGCAAGGCGGCGGCCAAATTAGTGCCGAATTTCTAGGGATTCTGCTGGGGCTCGTGGCTTACACCGGCACTTATATTGCCGAAATCGTGCGAGGCGGCTTCCAGGCTGTACCTAAGGGCCAACGAGAGGCAGCGCGTTCAATTGGCTTATCAGAAATGAACGCCTTTCGCTTAGTCATCGCGCCGATTGCCCTGCGCAGCATTATTCCTTCCCTGAATACTCAGTATCAAACTCTGATCAAAAACTCTAGTTTGGCAACAGCGGTTGGCTATCCCGATTTGTTTGGTGTAGGCAGCATCATTGTGAACCAGTC
Source organism: Leptolyngbya sp. FACHB-261 (assembly GCF_014696065.1). Taxonomy (NCBI): domain Bacteria; kingdom Bacillati; phylum Cyanobacteriota; class Cyanophyceae; order Leptolyngbyales; family Leptolyngbyaceae; genus Leptolyngbya; species Leptolyngbya sp. FACHB-261. The sequence continues at coordinate 383,916 of NZ_JACJPL010000015.1, forward strand.
GGGCAAAACCGTCGAAGTCTTCACCATGATCATGCTGTCCTACTTAGCCCTGAATTTGCTGGTTTCCCTAGGGATGAACTGGCTCAACGAGCGAGTCAAATTGGTGGAGCGTTAAGCGATGACGACTGGTTCTTATCTGCCTGATTCTGAAGACTTGCTCAGGCCACCTACTAAGCGGGTGACGCCGCAAGCCTGGCTACACGAAAATCTGTTTAATTCCTGGTTCAATACTGCATTGACCCTAATCTCAGCAGCCCTGCTGATTGCTGTGATTAGTGGTTTTTTAAGCTGGGCGTTTGGGGCTGCTAGGTGGGCAGTAATCCCGGCCAACCTCAAGATCTTTATGACCGGCACCTATCCCGGTGAGCAACTGTTTCGGGTCTGGCTGGTTCTGGGCATTGCTTTAGCACTGATGGGATTGAGTGCAGGTGTGTGGCAGGGATTGCTGCTGAAATACACCTACGCTGTAGCGATTTTTTGTGGCATTTTGACTTTGCTGCCCTTGGGACAGGCACGACTCTACCTAGGCGTCATCGTAGTTGCGATGATTGCGGGGATTGCCCTAGGCTGGCGGCGGAGCAACTGGCAGCGCTGGGTTCTGTTGGCCTGGCTGTTGAGTTTGCCGGTAATGGCAATTCTGCTATTGGGCGGCGGCATCACGGGCATGCGCTTAGTGAGCACCCGTCAATGGTCGGGGCTCCTGCTCACCTTTGTGCTGACGATCTGGTCCTTAATCCTAGGATTTCCCTTGGGCGTGTTGCTGGCCTTGGGGCGTTCCAACGCTACCCTGCCGGTAGTAAGGCTGGTCTGCACTTTCACGATCGAGCTGATCCGGGGCATTCCGCTAACCGTGATTTTGTTTGCAGCTAGCTTACTGCTGCCCTTTTTCCTGGCAGGCGCCAGAATTGACCTAGTCTTCCGAGCAACCGTAGGCTTGACTTTGTTTACCGCTGTCTACATGGCTGAGGACATTCGCGGCGGTTTGCAATCAATTCCCTCCGGTCAGGCAGAAGCAGCCCGAGCTTTAGGGCTGAACCCGGCCCAGATCACCTTTTTGGTAGTCTTGCCTCAGGCCTTGCGCACTTCAATCCCATCGCTGGTCGGTTCATTTTTGACCATGTTCAAAGACACCTCATTGGTGTTCATTATTGGTCTAATCGACTTGCTGGGTGCGGGAAGAGCCGCCTTCGCACAACCCGAGTGGCTGGGCACACAGGCGGAATGCCTAATTTTTGTTGGTGTGATTTACGCCATCTTCTGCTTTGCTATTTCCTATGCAAGCCAACAGTTAGAAAAATCCTTGGGTTTGGGGGACCGTTAATTCATTCAAGATGCTGGAATACATTACTCTGCCAGAGGGCACGCTACCGCCAGTTGCCCCCTATGCGCATGCGGTTAGAGCGGGAGATTTTCTCTACATCACAGGTCAACTTGCAGAAGATCCAGCCACAGGCGAAATCAAACGCGGTCCGATTCCTGAGCAAGTCAAGCAGGTGATGGACAATCTGAAGCTGGTTCTGGACCACACTCAGGCAGGCTTTGACAAGGTAGTGATGGCGCGGGTTTTCATCACCGACTTCAGGGACTACCCGGTGGTCAACGAGATCTATGCCTCCTACTTTCCAGCAGGACGCTTGCCCTGTCGGACCACGGTGGGCGTGATTGGTCTCGCTGGCTTAGGCGACGTCGAGATTGACCTCGTCGTCTATTGTGGCGGTTGAACCAGTGCCTTGCAGTCAGCTTGCGAACCAGTGATGCCACTTTACCCAAAGATTGAACCGTACCATTCGGGCGAGCTGAAGGTTTCCGAACTGCACACGCTTTATTTCGAGCAGTGTGGCAACCCGCTAGGCAAGCCGATTGTGTTTCTGCATGGTGGGCCTGGAGGCGGTAGTGACCCATTCCATCGGCGCTATTTCGACCCTGAACTCTGGCGCCTTGTCATTTTCGATCAACGCGGCTGTGGCAAAAGCACCCCCCATGCAGAACTGCGCGAGAATACCACCTGGAATTTAGTTGCTGATATTGAAAAACTGCGGGAGCAGTTGGGCATTGATCAGTGGGTTGTCTTTGGTGGCAGTTGGGGCAGTACCTTAGCTCTGGCCTACAGTCAAACTCATCCCGAGCGCTGCAAAGGACTGATTTTGCGGGGCATTTTTATGCTCAGGCAGAAGGAATTGTTGTGGTTTTACCAAGAAGGCGCGAGCTATTTATTTCCAGACGCCTGGGAGAGCTATCTCCAACCAATTCCAGTGAATGAGCGCCATGATTTAATTGCTGCCTACTACCAACGCCTGACTAGTTCAGATCCTCAAATTCAACTGGAAGCGGCTCGGGCTTGGTCCGCTTGGGAGGCTAGTACTAGTAAATTACTCCAGGATCCTGGCCTATTGAACAAATTTGGCCAGAGCCAATTTGCTGACGCCTTTGCTCGCATTGAATGCCACTATTTTGTCAACAAAGGCTTTTTTGAGCGTGAAGAACAGCTTATCGAAAATGTCGATCGCATCCGTCAAATTCCGGCGGTAATTGTGCAGGGCCGCTACGACATCGTCTGCCCGATGATTTCGGCTTGGGAACTACATCGAGCTTGGCCGGAGGCAGAGTTGAAGGTTATTGCCGATGCTGGTCATTCGATGACGGAGCCTGGAATCCGGGACGCCTTGATCGAGGCGACCGACCGCTTTGCTCATTTATAGTCAATCGGTTGATTAGCCGGCTAATTAGCCAGTTAATCAGTTAGTGAGTCAATAGCCAGTCGGCTTGCGGAACCCTCAACGGTACACTGAGGGACTATGTTTGCTGATTTCCTTCCGCCTCAGGTCAACGCTCTGATCGAACCAACCTCTATTGCCCTGGCTCAGAACATTGAGCGGCAACTGATCTCAACGCCCCTCAGCCCCCAACCAATTGCCACAAGCTATGTGCGTCAGGGCAAGGCAGGAACCCCGGTGCCGCCAATTTTGCTATTACACGGCTTTGATAGCTCTGTGTTCGAGTTCCGTCGGCTGCTGCCCCTGCTAGCTACTCAGGCTGAAACCTGGGCCCTGGACTTGTTGGGATTCGGCTTCACCGAGCGATTGGCAGGTATTCCCTTTGGCCCCACAGCGATCAAGACCCATCTTTACCAAGCTTGGCAAACGCTGATTGGGCAACCGGTGACCCTGGTAGGGGTCTCGATGGGCGGAGCCGCTGCCATCGATCTCGCTATCAGCTATCCAGAGGTAGTCCAAAATCTGGTGCTGATCGGCAGCGCCGGTTACAGCAGTGGTCCAGTGATGGGTCGCTTCCTAGTGCCGCCGCTGGATGTCTGGGCAGCGGAGTTTCTACGCAGTCCTAGGGTACGGGACCAGGTGAGCCGCACGGCCTACTACGACCCTAGCTTTGCCTCTGCCGATGCAGCTTTATGTGCGGCCTTACATTTAGAGATGCCGGGTTGGCGCGAAGCCCTAATCGCCTTTACCAAAAGCGGCGGCTACCGGGCGTTTGGCAACAAGTTGGCACAACTGACCCAGCCCACGCTGATTTTGTGGGGCGACTCGGACCGGATTTTGGGCACAGGCGATGCCTCCCGTCTGCAGCAAGCGATTGCCCACAGCAAGTTGGTCTGGGTCAAAAATTGTGGGCACGTCCCACACTTGGAACAACCACAGTTCACAGCTGAACAGATTCTTGCCTTCAGGAGTACATCCGGTTCTTAAACCTGTGCGTTAATGCCAGAAAAGGGCGCTACAACCAACCCGGCCAATCAGGGGAAAAGCTATGGCTGTGCTCGAAGGATCCTGGCAACACGGCTACATTGCCAGCAATGGCATCCGGCTACATTACGTAACTCAGGGAGAAGGCCCCCTGATGTTGATGCTGCATGGTTTTCCAGAGTTTTGGTATTCCTGGCGACATCAAATTCCTGAGTTCGCTCAGAACTACAAAGTCGTTGCCCTTGACCTACGCGGCTACAACGAGAGTGATAAGCCTAAGGGGACCGACGCCTATCGCATGAGTGAGTTGGTCGAAGATGTCGCAGGCGTGATTCGCGGGCTAGGCTACGAGCACTGTGTTCTCGTGGGACACGATTGGGGCGGTGCAGTTGCATGGAGCTTCGCCTATGCCCATCCCCAAATGGTGGAGCGTCTGATTGTGCTGAACTTGCCTCACCCCGCCAAATTTGCTGAAGGCCTACGCTTGCCTCAGCAATTGGTACGCAGTTCATATATTTTTCTGTTTCAATTGCCCTGGATTCCAGAGTTCTTACTTCAACTTTCTGACTACCAATTTATCGAAACTGCTTTTAGAGGAAGTGCGATCAACAAGAGCGCCTTTACTCAGGCAGACATTGAAGCTTACAAAGATGCAGCCTCAAAGCGGGGCGCGCTGACCGCTATGTTGAACTACTACCGCAGCGCTGCTAGAGGTCTGCTCGCTCGCTCTTGGCCAGTTTTAGAAGTTCCTACCCTGATGATTTGGGGCGAAAATGATGTCGCTTTGGGTAAAGAATTGACCGAGGGCACAGAAGCCTACGTGCGTGATTTTCGCATCCGCTATATTCCCAACTGCGGCCACTGGGTTCAACAGGAGCAGCCTGAGTTGGTGACTCAATACATGCAGGAATTCCTCGCAGCTTTACCTGCTTCTGTGCAGCGCTAGGCTTACTCAGGAACGGGCTCAGAGACGGGCTAAAAACTTAACTAGACGAGCACTAGCCACCATCAATGATTGAGCATCACCTGCCTTTTCAATTGCTTGACGGATGGCTTTCATGTCCTGCACTTGCTGGGGAGAGCAGAGCTCTTCTTCTTCTAGTAGTTTGATGCGGACTTCTGAGAGCGCACTAAATGCCGCATCTCGCTCTGTTTTAAGCTTGGCCTTGCGATTAAAGTCTGCCTTTTTGTATCGAACGTCTATCTGGGCAACAGCTGCATAGGCCTCTTGCAGAACGGTCGTATCATTGTCATCCATGATCAATCACTCCTAAAGAATGAACACGTGGGGCAGAAACTGTTGAGGAACCGAGCAATTAGAAACCGAGCAATTAGAAACTGGATTAAGAGCGCTGAACTAGGAGCGTGAGGTCGGGCGGCGTGCCGGTGGGGGTGGAACAGTTATCTCTGGAATTGTGCCACTGACCAATGCCGTGCGATTGGCGACTACTGCACTGACTCGGCTTAAGGCAGTATTGGCAACTCCGCTCCAAACGGGGCTCTCTTGAATGGCATTGAGGACAGTTGCCGATCTCGCTCTGAGGCTGTTGTAATCCCGGCCTGTGATGCCAGCTACTGTGTTTAAAATTCCAGCAACGGCTGAATTGATATCGTTCAGGTTCAGCGTTTCGTAAGTATTGATCAACTGCGTCAGATCTTTACCTAATGTGGCAGTTTTCAAGCATTGAGCCATCGTGGTTTGCAACAACTCCTGCTCATCTGCTTTAACCTGCTTCCAACGATCCATTAAGACACCCGTTTGCTGCTCTAGTTCACGATTATTGGCTTGAAGTCGCTCAAGAGTTGCGCTGTTGTTCTGGCTTCTGGCTCGACGAATCTGGCGCTGATTCTTTTGATATTGCTCACGCAGAGCGTCGAGCTCAGTGACAATTGCACTGCGATACTGAATTAAAATAGGCGGATTTTTGTCGAGAGCGGCGGCAAAAGCGGCCATCTGTAGAGTTAGCATCTGCGCATGTTCTGCTGAACTTTTCACAGCTTCCGCAGCGACAAAACTACCACTCTCCAAATCATCAAAGATGCCGGCAAAGGTGCTGTATTGCGTTCGCAAGTCGTCCATAAACGCATTCCATTGAGCCTGCGACTGTGGGTTGAGAGCCACGGCATCCGGATCGAGCGCCAGTTCTACAATCTCTGGGTTCAGGCTCTCGTTGTAGTTCAAGACATTGCGGATGAAAGACTCTCGAACTTCCGATTCTGGACGGGGTGGCGGAGCTAGCTCACGCCGATGCATCTCCTCAATATCCTCAATCGCAGCGAGGGACTCAATCTTGAATTGAACGACTGCACCTTGAAGCGCTCTAGCCTTTTCTGGGGTACAGCCGCCTAGGGCTAAACTGCCGATCAGAAGTGTAGCCGTGAGTCGGAAACGATGTTGCGACCTACCTGAAACCGTCATCGTCCTCTGACCTTACCGGGAGCCAGCCCGATTCTGCATATTGTTAATGGTGTCTGTACAACAGATGCTACTCGTAAGTGGTCGTGCTTCCCGGACGCCACTCAGAAAGTATTTAGAAAGCTTGAACCCAATGCAAAAAACCAGCAGTTTTTAGCCTGCTGGCCCCACAATTTTTAATGATGAACACTCCTAGCCTACTCAAGCATTGGGCTCAAGCGGACCCAGATCCTAAACCAGTTCCTGACCCAGAGCTTAAACCAGTTCCTGAGTCAGCTTCTACAGGGCAATGCTGAGCGGCTCACTCTCGCAACAGGCCGTCACATGACAGATAGGGGCATACTAGTGAAAATCTCCACAGACCAATCAACCCAGCGGGTTCTCTTGCTCTTATCGGGCGCTAGGTTGTAGTTCCCTAGCTACCCCCAACAATTCACGGGACTGCTGCCTGACTTGCCCCATCATCGCTGCCTGCTGCAATGCCATGAAAGCTTCCAAGTCTCGGGAGTCGTACCTGGTTCTCAGAAGCAGCCGCAGCTGTTCTTCTGTTTCCACTGTTAGATAACCAGTGGCAAAAACCTGTTGCACAATTTCACGAATTGGAGTCATATCAAGTTACAGGTGTGGAATCAGATGGACTTCAGGCTGACGCTAACCCTGGCTTTTAACAGCGCTGGCATCCCATCAGGGGTGAGGCAACCAATAACAGATTACGGTTACTTCAACCCGATGACTTCGCCCGATTGGGTAATCCCTTAGGGTTAGTGGGAGGCAAAGTTATGGCTAGCTACAAACAGAAGAAATTGTCAATACCTTAGTGTCAGCTAAAGTTTTCGTAACACATTCCTGATCTAACCTAGGACCTGCTGTTTACTGTTTTCAGGCAGATCTTTGAATAGATTACGCATAAAGCACATCGCTATACGGCTCACCGCACAGGCTTGATGAGCTATAGCTAAGGCATAGCGTGGGTAAGCTAAACCAGGCAACAGCAATGCGAAGGCCGGTCAAATCAGGGTGAAACTCTATCAAGAGAAATACCTCGGCAGATAATTGACATCGAACTCGATAACAAGTTCTATGCTGTAAGCAAACTTAATTGTTAGCCTTGTGCCTAGGTGAATTTGCACCTCTGCCCAGGCAGTTTCTTTAAGTTTCGTGCAGTCGAATTGAGATCAGATTATGGCCCCAATCTCTCGTTCACCCCAACCCATAGAATCTGTTTATTATCCAGATGGCTTGGGAAATGAGCCAGAAGAACTACAGCAACTTCGAGCCAAACTGGATCAAGTGGGGGTTACGTTCACGATCCAATGGATGGATGTGGTTGAAGGAAAACTGCAGGAAACACAGCAGACCGTAAACTTTGAGGACTTGACTCTAGAGCATCAGGCAGAAGCGATGACGTTTGTTGCTGAGCTGGCTGATAAGTGGGATCAGCCGACGGTGGAGCACTCCGAACCTCAGGTAGAAACCTACTTTGTCGAGCGTCCTTGCTAACGCCTCTTAGAAGGAGTTGGTGTTTACGCGCTGCTTACGCTGCGACGATCTTCTCTTGCAACCAGCTCTCAAACAGCTCATTGAGTAACTGTTGCCGCATCGAGTCATCCAAGCTCGCTGACAGCATCCTTTCTAGCCGCACCACAATCCATTCGCCTAAACGCATGGGTGACCAGAGTTGACCTGGCTGGCTGGTAGCAAGAACCCGAGCCAGAGTTGGATGAAGGCTGACCAAATCCACTGGACCGACAAAGCCACCGGTTTGAGCTTCAGGTCCTTGAGAAAATTCTTGCGCCAATTCTGCAAACATCTGCTCTCCGGCCTGAATCCGAAAGTAAAGCTCTTGCGAAATATTCCAGTTTTGGCTACGGATTAGAGAGTAGATAGCTCGGTCGAACTGATCTTTGCGCTTGAGAAAGTAGGATTCCAGCGTATGCCCCCAGGTCACTCGCTTAAACTTCTCAATTCTGAGTTGCCGGGTTGCTAAATCTTGCAATTGCTCTGAATTTAGGGAATGACGGTCCAACCAGGCCCGCTGTTCTACTTCTGAAGCCAATTGCTTGTGACCATAAAACTGCTGACAGGCACTAGCAATTTCTTCGGGAGTACAAGCAATTGGCGCAATCGCCTGATCGATTAAAACTTCGCGCCGCAGTTGAGAAAGCATCTGATGTTTGACCCAGAGTAGCAACAATGTTTCAGGAGCAATTGCGTCGTCATTAAGTTGACAAACTGCTGTGCTATCCGCTTGAGCTGAGTGAGTTGTCATTGTGTTCCTTTTTAATTGTTTTTTACCAGCACTGATAAGCGCTGTTCTACGATTAGAGCAACGTCTTTTACCTTTTGTCAAAGCGTTAGGCTATCTGTAATCCGTCATGAAGGCGTGAATTAGAACCAAGCTTCAAGATCAATCCGCCTGGATGTGTGTCACTTTTGCTTTCTCTTTTAATGCCATCAATGTTGAGGAAATAGCGGACTGCAGTTTGTGATTTGGGAAATCCCGATCAGATGCGAAAACAATTAAGTGGGACACATCTTGCCAAACCCTTCGCCCAGGCACTGCAAATGCTGGGGCAGCAATCGAGCCAAATCGTACTGGGTCTGAATTGTTCTTCGGGCTTTCGCTCGCACTGAGGCCATGCGATTGGGATGATCCAGCGCTTCGTCTACTCGTTCAGCGATTGCTTGAGGCGAAAAGAAATCTACCAACAGGCCATTTTTACCGTCTTGAATGACTTCTTGGACTGGAGCAGTGCTAGAGCCAACCACCAGACAACCTGTTGCCATTGCCTCCAACATTGACCAGGACAACACAAACGGACGGGTGAGATAGATATGCGCCGAAGAAGCTTGCAGAACTTGAAGATACTGCTGGTAGGGTAGCGAGCCGGTGAAGTGTAGGCGGGATAGATCCAGAGGCAGTTTTTCCAGCATGAGCTGCTTATAAGTCTTTCCATCTGGCAAGGCTTTACCGTAGGCAACCCGGTCATCACCAACTACCACAACATGACAGTTAGGACGGCGCTGCTGAGTTAGAGCAGCTGCTTCCATAAACTGAGGAAAGCCTCGATAAGGTTCCATGCCCCTTGTGGCATAAGTGACAACTTCCTCGACATGGGACAAATCCAAACCTACCGAGGGCAGTACCAATTTTGCACCTGGATTCGGCTGAAAGAAGCTGGTATCAACCCCGTCATGCATCACTTTGATTTTGGACTGCAATTCGATAGGAAATTGCTGACGCTGCCATTGAGTAGGAGCCAACCCTGCATCACAACTGACCAGGTCTAATAGAATCGGAGCATTCTTTACTCGAATCCGGATTTCGTTGTCCGCATCTAAAGGATCGGTGGGGTCAAAATCAGCATCGGAGCCATGAGCGTGATAGAACCACTCGAAATAGCAGAGCAGTTTGGCTTGGGGAAAAATGTCTTTAATAAATAAGGTTGGTCCCCAACCGGAGTGACCAAAGACAACATCAGGGACGAAGCCTTGAGCCTTCAATTTTTGCGCCATTCGATACACAGCCTGCCCCTGCAAAACGGCCCCCTCAAGCGGACGCACATAGTGGTGAGTCTCTGGGTGCACGGCACGGGATTCCTGGTAGAGCACTTTGTGAACACCAGGAAGGCTGCCTTCCCGCCGAGTGGTGCCAAACACAACCTGATTGTTGGGATCTTTGGCGAGTGCCGTCGCAATGTGGCGGAACTGGGCGGGAAAGTTGGAGTGCAAGAAGAGAATGCGCATGGGACTCGTCCAGGGGGTAAAGGATGGAGCCTGTTAGAGCCCTGCGGTGGCTTAGATACAGGCTCTTCGCTCAATATCTTTTAGATTAAAGACTAATCGGGAAGAACTAGAGAAGTTCAACGTCAGCCAAGAAGAAACTTGGAGCGTCCCTAAAAACACAGGCAACGACTATTAAGCCAGCACTGTGGCAAACGCTCACACTATAAAGTAGGGACGCATGTTGTGCGCCCCTACCCTACTCAAACTAGCGAGGCGCTATCAGCCCCTTACTAGGCTCACTCACTGAGAAGCGCGGGGAGAGCTACTGAGCTTCTTCTCACAAGTGCGCAGCCAGCGAAGAGAGGCCTGGAGGGAAGGCTGTTGCAAGAATTAGCTTGAGTAGATCTAAGAAATACCGGTTCAGATCCAGCAAACGCTTGAGCGAATTCAAGCAATGCTTGTCCCAATCCAAGAAACGCTTACGTGAATTCACGAAACACTTCAGCCAAACTTATGAATGAATGCTCAGTGCCAAGGCAGGCTTAAGCAAATGCAAAGAAGACCTGGAGAAAAGCCTCCGAGTCTATCAGCATTCCTTTCCCTCTAATTGCTGTATCTTACGGAAAGGCTCCGCTATCCGTTTGGAGCCATCCGCTTGGAGCAAGATGTTGTTACTTAAGCCCTGCCATACAGTCTCGCCCCCTCCTGCCTATCTCCACTAGGGCAGGATCATTGAAGGTTTTTGAGGTCTCTGAGTGGACCTCTGCTTTGAGTTGAACTCATGGACTAAGCCATCCTGCCCTCACGCTCGCATGACCCGCTAACTTTGTGAGGCAAGGATAGGCTTTCATGAAAACGCAAATTGAAGTCCAGGCGCAAGTGCGTCTGGGCCTACGGTTGATCGTGCTTGCTACCACTTTGTGGGGCACGGTCGGGGTGGTTGTCCAAGCAATTTACCAGTTGAGTGCAGCTAATCCCCTGTCGGTTGCCTTTTTCCGGTTGGCCCTTGCAGTACCCGTCTTGGCCCTGGTCTGCTGGCTCGTCCTGGGCCGAAGTATGTTCCAGATAGCTCGGCGGCATCTAATGCTGATGTTGCTAATCGGCATCATGATGGCGCTCTCCCAGTCCTGTTATTTTGCAGCGATTGCTCAGATTGGGGTCGCGGCAGCAACGCTGATTACCCTCTGCACTGCGCCCGTCTGGGTCGCCCTGCTTGCGTCCGCCCTGCTACATGAGCGGTTATCGCGCGGTGTGCTTCTGACGGCAGGCCTAGCAGTTATCGGCACAGCTCTCTTAGTTGGAATCGAGCCTCAAGCCGTGACTGCACAAGCGAATCCGGCCCTCGGGGTACTACTCGCGCTCGGCTCAGGACTGACCTACGCCCTGGTCGTCCTGACTAGCCGGGCCTTGGCTGGGCGATATCATCCACTGCAATCGCTGACAGTGAGCATCGGTGTAGGGGCAGCGACTTTGCTGCTCTTCACGCTGGCGACCACTGGCTTGGTTATCCAGTATTCGCCTCTTGGCTGGACGCTCTTGCTGTATTTGGGCCTGGTACCTACAGCCTTGGCTTACCTGCTGTATTTCAGTGGCATCTGCCATACGACAGCGACGGTTGCCAGCATTGCTGCCTTACTAGAGCCCTTAACGGCAACGCTGCTTGCCAGTTGGTTGCTAGGTGAGCAGTTGGGCTCGCTTGGGCTACTAGGATCTGTCCTATTACTGAGTGCGATTGGACTGCTGTACCTGGAGAGTTGGCAGCGCGGGCAGCAAGATTCTGCCTAATTGCTTTTTGTAAGGGCAATCAATAGCTGGGTAGAAAGGCAGTAGTTCGCTTTTCTACCCTTTTTACTGGGCTTGCTCCAGCAGACATTTCAGTTCTGCAACTTTTTTGCTCCCTACGAAACATCCAATTCGTCAAGAGATTTAAGGTTTTAAAGTTGCTCTAGGTTGAGGCTATATCGGAGTTTTGTAACGCGGGTTGTCCATAGAAATAAGTGTAGGTTTAACGAGCAGAAAGGTGCTCCAACCAGCAAAAAACTTCTGCCTCAGATTCTAGAGTAGTAGTTCGTCCAGTCGCCGGATCATAGACGTACCATTGGGACTTTTTCTTAGAACCCGAACTCTGCCAGATATGAGGCGTGGGCCTTCTTCTCAAAGCTCCAGTCAGAGTTCGACCAACATTGCTGAGCCACAATGGTAGCTTTAATTGAGCGACTTGAGGCTCCGGAACTGAATTAGGAATCAGTTCTAACTCTTTGTAGATTGTCCACTTAGTTTTCATCAGAGGTAATCCCTTCAGGGTGAACAGAATTTAAGGTTTTTAGAGAGACATGATTTAACAATCTAATCGTCTTCTAAACAGCTTGTGTTTCCTAGGCAGAAACAAAAACTAGCGCGAGGAAAGTTGATCCAACCAGAGAAAGACTTTAGTCTCGGTTTCTAAATAATTAGTCTGTTCTGTGATTGGATCGTGAGCATTCCACCAAAACTGACCGACCCGGTCTACTAATCCCTTAATCTGTGGTTCATCGCATTTGGGCTGGACGAGTAAACGAAAGCTGCCAGATTTCACTGAGCCATACGGTAAAGCTCCGGCGTGCAGATTGAGGTTCTGGCACTGAATCGGGAATTAATTCTAGTTCTTTATAAATCATCCACTTGGTTTTCATGAGAGGTACTCCTTTTCAGAAAGTTGACATTCAAGATTGCTCTTCACACACAGAACATCAAACTTCAACAAATAGCCCAACGTGCGATACAGAGAAGTTTGACTGGCAGGCTCTGTGCCGCCATAACGCTGTAGAATCTCCTCTACGGTTAGAGAGCCCAAATTAGTAATGGCAGTCAACACTTGATCAATAACGGCATTGGAGGAGCGCTTGCTAGAGCCGAAATTGGTCATCCAGGTTGTACGCAGCAGCTGCAACTTCTCCGGCGTTGCCATCGCCCCTAAGTGCAAAACCTGCGCTGGCTTTAAGCTCTGAGTGGGATAATGGGCTAGCAGTTGGCAGGGGTCATCGCAGAGAGGATTGGCCGGCATACCTGGAGCGCACGGGGCCGTAGAAGAGGCGGCGGCTCGCAGTTCGGCTAGCTCTTGCCAGAAGTTTTCGTAGGCCGCAATCACCACTCGCCAGTCATAAACTTCACGGGCCCGTTGACGACCATTAGCTCCTAAACGCTGACGCAGTTCCGGTTGGGTAAACAGAGTTGCTAAAGCCTGAGCACAAGCATCAATATCCACAGCAGTCATCATGCTGGCGTGACCGACATAGGTACTGTAATTCAGGCTGTCATCGTGGTAACCGACAGCCAGATCCAAACCACAACCAGCCGGTGGCATTAGGGTGGGAATCCGGAAGCCATCAACCTCGTGGCGCACCGTATCCTGGTAACCATCCCAACCTGCGACCACCACCGGCAAACCAGCCGCCATTGCTTCAACAGGTGTCAGGCCGAAAGTTTCCTGAATGTTGTCAGCCAGGGAGATAAAAATATCTGCAACCGACCAGATCCCTTGACGAATTTGCGGTTGCCGACCATCGACAAAAATTGGCTCCATCCGTAATACATCGGTCCGAGCCAGTGACCCTAGCCTCAGCCGGAACGGTCACCAAGCATCCGGTTGCTGCTCGCAAGTGACTCGTGCTAGTCACATGATCAGCGTGGATATGAGTTTATAAACAACAGCGGAGAGTAAGGTCTAATTCCTGAAGGAGCTGGCGGTCACGCTCAATCTGTTCCAGAACCGGGTCTACCAGAACAGCCGCTTTGGTTGCCAAATCAGCGGCCAGGTAAGTATAGGTACAAGACTCCGAATCGAACAACTGGCGGAATAGCACGAAGTTCCGGATCTCCTAGAAATATAGACAAGTCAGAGACTGAAGTTGTTTTTGAAGTTGTTTTTACTAGACGAACTTTTACCAAGCAAAATAGAGCTGTGTTGCTCCGAAACAGGTCTGAGTTTGGAACTCTGGTCTTGGGAACGCGTGAGGCTGAACCCAACTAGAAAGAGTCTAGAGTCCAGCTCTATTAGTCTTAGCATCAACGGTCCAGTAGCTATGCACCGTAGTGATGATGGTCGATCCAGCGCCTAACTTCCATTTCACAATCAAGGCGAGCAGAGCGGCCTGATACCGGGTCATAGATGTCCCACCAGGTATCACCCGTACTATTGGAACTCTGACAAATTTGCAGTTCAAATGTACGCGCAAGCTTGGTTAGGAAGGATTGCCATACGGTGCTTAGGTATGACCGAAAAATAAACTTATTAGTAGATTTCATTTTAGTAAGCGGTGTAAGAATAAGCTCTGCCCTGTAACCCCTTGCGAGCTAGCTTGGCGTTTCGAGTCTGATTGGCTTGATTCTCCTGCCCATCAGCCCCAGCCAATTTAGTTTCCTGTAAAACTGGTTCAGCTAGGGGAGTTGTTAGCTCTGCTTGTTTCAACAGGGAAAGGCTGACGAAGATTTCCAGTATGGCAATTAGCCGGATAAGGTGGTTGCAGGCTCTACGATGAATGATCATGATGACCTTAGAATGGCTTTAGATTGAGATTTTTTACAATGAGGTGTCCAGAGGGATTTAGATAGAGGGCTGTCCCAGAGGCTTGAACTTCTAGCTCAAAGCCGGTGAACTAGGTTCTGTAGCTTTAATATTGTCAAACGGATTGCTGAAAGGTTAGAGCGGCACCACCAGATGTTAGTTTTAGTCCACAGACTTCTAGCCGAGTTAGTTGTTTGCTGAGCCTGTGCTCAGAAATGCCCAATGTTCGAGCGATGTCAGTGAACAGAATTGCATATCCCCACGCGGTGCCGGTACCAATCGCTTCATAGGCAAGGTCCTGCCATACCTCAAATATTTTCTGAATGAAGGCTGACCTTGATTCGAGGCTAGGGCTAGATTTTAGCAATCGCTGGCTAACTACAGCACCCATAAGGCTCTGCTTATAAAGAGAATCAACATCCGTGTAGTGGAGTAAGTTACTGGGAACACCAGCATAGTTGTAGACTATCATTGTGTTTTCCCTAGAACGGTTTAGTAAGTGAATTAGCCTTAATTCTGCTTGGGAACCAAGCTCAGAAAGTTGTTAGTCTTCAATCAGAAGCCATTTGCAAACTAATTGGCCATCGACCAGAATCCACTTAGCAACCAGACCAGGTTTCTTGAACTGTTGCTGGAGCAAGGTTAGGTTATCAGTTTGAATTTGAAGGGTTTGAACTGCTGAAGGACGCATGGTTTAACTCCGAGTCGGAACTTAATAAATTGGCCACAGAGCCATGCACCTTTCAGATTTAGAAAGTGAAAACATCTGCTCGTTGAGCGGTTGCTTCAAGTTAATCTTCGGGTTTTTGGTGCAGGCTCTCAGCGCGATGTCTTTGAGGTTAGGGAGCAGTCTTCTCGATTGCTCTTTGTAGGTATAGAGGGACAGGTCCAGCCAGTTATGCCAATCATGCTGGTGATTCTGGTCACAGCGAGAGGAACTAGAAAACTCACTTTCCTTAACAAATCTTTTTCTGCAAAGCTAGCTCTAAAGCATCACGACCCAAAGCAGCATGGCGGCAAAATTTGGGCTGAGAGTATTTTGGGTCAGGGCAGTACGTTTTTTATCCTGCTGCCTTTATAGCCTGGTTATAGCTTTGGAGCTGATCCTAATCCAGCTAATACTGTGGTGACCTCATCAGCCAATTTCAAGGGACGAAAGGGCTTGGCGAAGACAGCAACAACATCCAGTTCAGCAAAGCTTTTGCGATCCGAAGATTGGACCTTAGCAGTTACCAAAATGGCCGGGATTTGATTGGTTGTGGAATTTACTTTTAAACGTTGAAGAACAGCGCGTCCGTCCATATCGGGCATCATCATATCTAGCAAAATAACGTCTGGTTGGCTTCAGCTATGACTAAAGCTTCCTGACCAGAACTGGCGGTTAGAACTTGCTATCCAGCGCCCATTTCCAGTCCCATCTGGGCGATTGTTCACACATCTTCCTCGTCATCTACGATCAATACGCACTTACTCATTGCAATTTCTCCAGTAGTTAAAAAACGTTCGGTTAAAAGACGTTGAGGCAGCCAGAATTGAAGCAGTCAGAATTGAGGCAAGCAGTTCTGCCTAGCTATCTGGCATTGACTGAAACGGAGGAGCTACATCATGAAAGCGCCTGTAGTCGATGGACCGTCTCCCATCCGCCATCTTGAGCGCAGTCACTCATCTAAGTCGCTCGCGCGGGGCATGAGCTGGCAACCAGCAATACGCCAACCGCCATTGATCTGCTTCTGCATTAAGTAGAGTGCCATCACTAATTTACCTTCCGCACTCAATAGCAAAACCTGCTGGGTTGGAAATCCCTGCATCAGGGTTAGGTCTTCAAACAGAACGGATCGAGGCCGATAAACTGGCTGATAAGCTGTTTTGACCATCCGAATAAAATTGCCGGGTGTTCGAAATTGATCTTGAATCTCTGGACTGGCAAAAGCAAAGGCCGCTGCTGAATCGTCTCGACCAAAGGCTTCTAGCTGCCCCTGGATCACGGAGCGAATAGCAGCTCGATCAGCATCAGTAATTGGCATCTACTGCTCAAACCTCCTCGGCGATGTAGGCATTAACTTCGTTCTCCACTAACATTTCTGGAGTTGGACCTAATCGAGCCCCTAATGAGGGGCCAGCTAGAGATTGCCAAGGAGTTCCAGTTGGTATTGTCTGTCTCTGCATACTGTTGACCTCAATGCCTACCGGGTTACAGTGCTTACTGGCAAAATTGCTCTTGTTCACTGATCTGGTCTAGAAGTTTGGTTGATCACCTGCCGAAGAGGCCTCTCGAAAAGTCACTATCGATGCCCCCCTGCCTGACCTGTCTCGATGCTTTGCTAGGGCCTCAATAAGGCCAGCGTTTTAACCTACAATCCTAGCTATCTCTTCAGCAGCCTCTAAATTGGCATGATCCCATGAATGAGCAACCCCGTGCCAGACGCAGCAATCCTACCAAAGCTGATTTAGAAGTCATGCTGGCCGAGTTGAAAGATGAGTTGGAAGAGGCGCACCAAAAGGAAGCCAAGCTTCAGGCACAAGTGGTGGAGCTAGAGACCGGCTTACAGCAGCATAAAGATCTGCTTGAACAAGCGACCCAGATGATTGCACAGCTCTCGGAAGCCAATGAGGCAATTACGCAAGAGGTCGAGGCGTTGCGGCAAGGGAATGAAGAACTCAAGGCCTCCCAACAGCTAGCACCCGCAACTCCAGCACTGCCCAAAACACAACCCGGTCGGTTTCCAGAGGGAGTGTTTGGTTGGGTAGATTGATCCTCCCCCAAGGTTCTGCCTGCAAGATTCGCCTACAAGAGCGTAAGTACGCCTCAAAGCCAAGGGGGCCGCTGAATATTTGGACGTCTTGATACAAATGTTCTATAGTTCAAAAGAACCTGGAAGCTTTCCCTCTTCCCTGCGCGATTACATCGCTCAGTTACTGGACGCACTATGGAATCTCTGACTGGACCCCAGCGGCAACTTCTAGAGTGGCTCTCTGACTACGTAAACCAAAACCGTCATTCGCCCTCAATCCGCCAGATGATGAAAGCAATGGGGCTCAAGTCTCCGGCCCCAGTACAGAGGCGTCTGGAGCATCTGCGAGATAAGGGCTATATAGCTTGGGAAGAAGGCCGTGCCCGCACTATCCGGTTGCTGCGCTCCACAGCCACTGAAGGTTTACCGATCAAAGGGGCAATTGTCGCAGGGGGGCCTGTTGAGCCCTTCCATGATCTGGGCGATGTTGAGCATCTCAATTTCTCAGATTTGATGATTCAGCCCGATTGTTATGCTCTGCGTGTAGTCGGGGACAGCATGATCGAAGACTTGATCGCCGAGGGCGATGTCGTAGTGCTGCGTCCCACCACAGAACCTGATCAATTACGCAACGGCACGATTGTGGCTGCTTTCGTGGAAGGCTATGGCACAACACTCAAGCGTTTCCGTCGCCAAGGCGCACAGATCACGCTCGAACCGGCTAACCCCAAATATAAACCCATTGTTGCGTCTGCTGAACAGGTGCAGGTGCAGGGCGTGGTTGTAGGCGTCTGGCGCGGTTATGGTCAGTAAGCTTTGGGGCCAGAACTAGGGAAGCCAACCCTTGCAGTCTCTACAGTAAGGTGATGACGGCAACACCCACAACCATAATTGACGCTCCAGCAAGTCTTGCCTGAAGGCCAGGCTCTTCAAAGAATAAGTGCCCCCAAAGCACACTGAACAGAACGCTGGTGCGCTTGATCGCAATGACGTGAGCGACCAAAGTTAAGCTGATCGCAGTCATTTGGCAAACGGCAGCTAAAGCATCAAACAGCCCGATTGGCAGTAGGGCTTTCAGATTCTGCGAAATTTGTTGGAGGCTGCCTTTGGATCGGTAAAAGATGATGGGCAGCATGACCAGAGCGATCAAGCTATTACTGGCAATCAACCAGAAAACAGCGTTAGAACTCTGCACACCAATCTTGTCAAAATTTGAGGTAATGCTCCAAATAAAGGCGACAAGCAACACCAACCGTGCGCCCTTTTCTTGCCATAGGGCCTGGAACGGTGCCCAGTAAGCCCAGCGGTTTTCTTGGCGGTTAGTTTTCAGGTTGAGCACATAAGAGCCAACCACAATTAATAGGATACCGATCAGATCGATCCAGGTTGGAAACTCACCGACGATCAGGGGTGAAGTCACCAAGAGAAAGAGAGGTGTGAAAGCAACCATTGGAACGGCCAGAGACAGATCCGAGTTCTTAATCGCTTTGATATAGAGCAGAAAGGCAACAACATTCAGCCCCCCGCTCACTAGAAGCGCAACCCAGAACGAGGGTTGCAGGGTGGGGATGCCTGAGAAAGGCAATAATAAACTCAAGAAAGGCAGCGTAAAAAACTTGAGAGACCAGACAAGAATATATTCATCAACATCTCTCAAGCCTTTCTTACTAAAGGCATCCCTCAGTGATTCTAGAACTGCTGTAAGCGAGGCCAGAACGAACCAGACCATCAGAATCGCTAGCCATTAACAAAAGCAATTGATTCCCTCAGGCCCACCATTCGAGCCTAAGCTAACGACCAATAACAACCCCCCAGAAATAATCCTCAAAGGGACCTTCATCAATATCAACATGCAGCCTCTGTGCCCAGGAATAGACATCAAAGCTGACATGCCCACTATCGTGCTGCAAAAACTTACCTGGTTGAATCGATAGGTTACCGAGTAAAGTGACCCAATGATTGGGCACGGCTAATAGGGGTGGCTTGTCGCTTAGCAATCCCTCCGCTGTAATTAAGGCAAAGGCTACACCCCCTTCAGCCATCGCGGCCTCAGCCTCACGCATAGCGGCAAACTCACCATAGATATAGGTGTGTTCATACTTAACATGGGTATACCCAAGCACTTCCCGCACCCAACCTTTCATCTCCCAAGACTTAGTCATACCACCGAGATTGCGGATGATATCAGGAGCATCGGGCTCAACTGGAAAAATTAGATTTTCGGATTCGCGCAGGGTTGCCAGAACCAACCAATCGGCTTGACCCATGCGCAACCGGCCTTGGCTCTGACGCAGTCGCTCAGAAGCTTCGATTAGTCGCGATTTGGCTTGAAAAACCCCCCTCTCAAACAGACTCCGGCAAATCTCAACGTAACGCAGAGGCTGCTTGCGAATGAGTTCGAATAGAACCGAGGCTGGGCCACAGAAGGGCTGACCCCCTTGGTTGAGCAGAAAGGGATCTCTGACCCGAGATCGAATCTCAGCTACCAAGGTTGGTTTGCTGAGACCTGGCCAAACTCCTGGTGCCAGAGAGCGCTCAAAATCGTCAATCGCCTGCTGAGCCTGTTGTTGAGCTGCCCCACTGTGAGAACTGGTCGTAGCCATCTGCTACCTCCTGAGCTTTTGGCTCATGGTGGCAAATTTCTCAGGTTCTGGTCAATTAACGAAAAGACATCAAACCCCGGGGCGTCACAACCCAGTCGGTTCTGCCCATGATGTGATCGTAAAGCGCAACAACGGAGATCGTATTTTTGAGTGCAGCGTAAAAGGGTAGGGCAAGACAGTAGAACAGGAAATGAGCTGGGGCAGCTCGCAGCATTCCGCTTCTGACCTTCAGGGCGATGAGAGTTTGGTAAGGGCCACTGAGCAAGGTCAGGATTGTTGTCAGCAAAACATAGGTTTGTATAGAGTCAGGCGTTGAGTTGCCGCTGAGCACTAGCCCAAACAACATGGGGAAGACTTGGAGGGCGGTCAGCTGAAAAATGACCCGGTAGCACAGCAAGCAAGTCCAATAAAGTTTTTGGCCCAGATTGAGCTTATCTGAGCGCCAAAGCGGCCACTGATACTTCAAACTGACTTCTCCCCAACCCTGATCCCAACGCTTACGTTGAGCCCACAAAGAACGCAGGTCAAGCGGAGCCAGTTCAGTGGAAATAATATTCCGGTCGTGAACAATGCGATAGCCCGCTAATAATGCCCGCAGAGTTGCATCGATATCCTCGGTCATCATTCCCGGCCTAAAGCGGATCTTGCGAAGGACCGAAGTGCGCCAATAGCCGTTGGAGCCACCGAAGATGGCCGTGTCAACTAGCAGAGACTTAGCCGGGTGGCTGATGCCATAGAGGCATTCAAACTCAACAGCAACCAAGCGGGTTAAAAGATTACAACGGTAATTACGAATGACATTACGCCCTTGCACTACGTCATAGTCGCCATCCCTCAACCAGTTCCAGGCTCTCTCCAAACAGTCAGCAATTGGACGGTGATCGGCATCTATGATGCAGGTCATCTCACCAGTTGCTATCTGCACGGCGGCGTTCAAGTTCTCAGCCTTGGAGCGGCTCCCTTCCACCAAAAGCAACCGAAGCTCCGGATGCAGGGCTGCCAAGCGATGCAAATCCGCCTCGACGGGTAATCGCGTTGGCGTGTTGTAGGCCAAAATAATCTCTAATCCCTGCTCTGGCCGCTCAAGGTTATTCAAAAGGTGCCTGAGCGTTCCCAGAATGACACCCTGCTCATTGGGCAGGTAGGCCACAACAATTACTGAGCAACGAGGAACTGAGCCATAGGACGCTGGCACAGTAGAGTCTGTATGCTGACTTCTGCCACCCGCCACCACACTGGAAGCGATCCTGGAGCTCGCGGTTGAGAGGGGTTGGAGGGACTGTTCAACCCGTGGGTGTCTACGCTTGGAACTCGGCCAGAAACCGGCAACTGTGGCTTCGGCGATGACTAAAATCGAGGTCAATAGATAAAGCGTAGGAATGATTAGATGCAGAGGGAGCAAAGGCTGCAGGTTGGAAAAAATGCAATAGTAGACAATCGTTGGCAAACCTAGGACGACAATCTGCGCGAACACAATCCTGTCTGCCATCGGACCAAAAATCACGACAGCCTTGCCCAGCAGTTGTTTTTTCATCACACCTTTAGTGGCTCTAACCCCTCACACAACCAGTCAGGACCTCATCGCTGAGCCCCTTTAGTATCAGCCAGCAGTCAACTGAGACCTTTGTCCGGATCAAGAACCTGCTAAGCTCCACTCAAATTGAACATAATCTGAGCAACTGTTCAATCGGTCCTAAAACAAGCAGTCTCTACATATCCCATCTTGCTTTCACAATCCCTGATGACTGATCGGCCTACACGTCCATCTGAGCTGACCTGCCTAGAGCGCTGGCTGTTGAACTCCTCTCTGCAAAGAAGTCATTAAGCACAAGCGCTAGCACCATGCATTCCGACTGCCCAACCGGGACGCTACGACCTTAAGCTAATCATTACCGGATTTTTGTCTATCTTACGATAGAAACGAATCACCTCCGTACCTATCTCTGGCTAGAGACTCTGAGTACAGATGGTAAACTTTTTGACGCAAATAAGACAAGTTCCTTTACATTGATTCTCTTAACATTGACAGAACTCAGCCTATGAGCATTAGGGGAGATACAGGCAGTGCCAACTGAAATTATCCTTCTGATCGGTGCACTTATCGTGGCCTTCCTAGTGTTCACTTGGCTGATCCGGGTGGTCAAAGTCACTATCGGTGCTGCGATCGGTGTTGCACTACTAATTCTGGTACTTCAGTTGCTGTTTGGCATTGGACCAGCCCAACTGTGGAGCTATCTCAACCAATGGACAGGGCAATGGCTGGGGCAACTGCCTGACCAACTGTGGCGCTGGTTCTCTGAAGATCGTTAGGATTCAGAATTCGCTAGGGCTAATAGCTCAGTGGCTTGCACCGGACGGGCTCTTGCGGTTTGGCAGTAGGTGTGCCCGAAGTCTGGGGTTCCTCACAGACCTGTTTTTGCAAAGCATTCTGCGCACTCGACAACGAGGTAACCCCCTGAGGGCTAACGGTTAATGGCTGCAATAGCCCACTCAACAAACTGATTCCACCCACCCAGGCTAGCAACCGCTCTAGTCGTCGCATCATGTCTCAAGGGCTACTACAAGTCCTAGACTCTAGAACTGTTTTTAGAACTTGAACAAAGGGTTGTTGCCCTGCCTCAAGCAAGGCTCCCACCCCCCAAAGCTCAGGCATCTCTGCCCCTAACGACTTGCTTGGCCAAAGCCGTATCAAAGAGAAGAACCACGAAGTTCTGCACCCCCTGGTTGGCCTGCCGGGGGGTTTTATTTGGCCTACTCGGGAGTTCATTAAGTAAAGTTAGAAAAGAACTCAAGGACCTTAGCAATGAAAGCAGCCGGTTGGCGGTTCGGAGAGCGTAAGCGCAAGCGCTCCGGCAAAGACCGCTCCCATCACAACTCCAGTGCTAACCAACGTCGTATCCAGAAGGCAACTCAAGCTCTACGTCGACAGCTCAAAGACGGCTCCGACAGCCCTGGGTCAAGTCACCCCAATCCAACCAGACCTAGTTCCCCCACCCAGCCGGTGGGGGTTCTTTTTGGCTCACTTAGCTAGCTATTTTTAGTCACCCAAAGTCAGCACCGCTGAGCACGACGGTTAAAGCAACTGTTAGAGAAGCTGAACTTTCAAGAGCGCCTTCCAATCAGCCATAATTGGTGCCGTCCACAGCCAGATATCCGGCAGACTATCTGGAGTTGCGTAGGTCTTGTCTGCCGCTAGAACCTGGTCTCGCTGCTCAATGGCTTGAGCGAGCTTAGCTTCGACAGCCGTGTCGGAGGTTTCATCGCGAGCACTGCGCATTAGAGTTAAGGCAACTCCAGCCCGAGCCAAAGTTGCAGCCTGACGCCCTTGTGCACTGTTGTCCTGCTCAGCCATTGCCAGAGCTTTCAACCAAGCATCATTAGCCAGCATCAGCTCACCGTTGCTGTAATGCGCAAAGCCGAGAGCATTCAAGTAGGTAGCCTGGCCAGGTTGTTGCTCAACTGCCTGTTGGAAATTTTGACGAGCGACACGAAGACCTGTGTTGCGGTAGTCACTAAAGCGTTGCTGGTAAGCCTGCATCGCTAGCCTGCCCCACAAATAATTGGCCTCGGCTGGGACTTTTGCTGTCTGAGGATTGGCTGGAATCTGGTTGAGCGCAGCTTCAGCCTCAGCTAACTTGCCCTGGTCCAGCAGCTGAGCAATCGCTCCACTATAAGTCGCTGTGGAATCACTGGTTGTAGCCGAATCGGTAATTGAGGGGGGCTCTCCTGCTTCTGGCTCCGGAGCTACGGGGGCCACATTCACTGGGATCTCAGGCATGAGCTGTTTGGCGGAGGGGCCATTGCCCTGGCTCGTTCCCCAAGTTGCTAACCCAAGCCCAGCAGCGACAGCCGCACCTGCAATCGCTAAGGTCAGGGAAAACCGATTCCTCGGCGCTAAAACAGCAGCACTAATACCACTCAGGGCTGGCGCTTCAGCTCCCAAGCCAGGTAGCCTCCAGCGAGACGACCGAGCCGATCCTGAAGAATGGGTCGGTTGAACTTCCGCTTCGCGATGGGGTCCCGAAGAGGGGCTAGTTTTCTGATGGCCGCCTGGCAAACTCTCTGGCAGTAATGGGGGAGCAGTCTTCGTTGCCTCACTGGCAGCTAGCGCAGGCGCAGGTATCTCCGGTCGCTCAGCTGTGGGCCAAGGTAATGGGATCGCCACAGTTGCCATAGTGCCGATAGGGGAGGGCAGTAGGTAGCCATCGAACTCTGGATGCATGTACAGCACCGGCAGTACCCAATAGGGCTGGCTAGAGCTGTAGCTCGACAATAAGCCTTGGCGGGCTCGTGCCAGGCTCAAATCGACACTGGCACCTTGCGTAAGGTTGCGATAGAACAAACGACTGAGCGTCAAGGCCACATCGTCAGGAATGCGCTCGGCCATCGCTAGCACCGCCGGAATCCCCCGCTTCACCAAAGCTTCTGCTAAAGTGCGCTCTTGCGAGGCAGGGGTATGGCTACCCCGACAGGAGTTGAAAACAGCCAGCCGAACCCCATTGTTAGCCAACAGACCAGCTAGATCATCACCGCTCAGAAACTCTGTTAGGCCAGTCTGACTGCTAACCAGACAGAGATTGCCACCATCAGAACCTAAATCACTATGACCGGCATAGTGGAGAACCTGGTAGTTGCCGTGCTCTAGCGCTCGGGTGAGATCAGCCCGACCTGGTTGACATAGAAGTGTAATTTCAATCTGGCTACTTAGCTCAAGGCGTAAGTGCTCGGCTTCCTGTTCAGTAGAAAGATCCGCCAGGTCATTAGGCGTCGCAACGACCATCAACACCCTCAATGGCTGCGGGGGGTGGCGGGCGGGACGAGCAATGCTGCTGAACGTGCCTTGATAGCGGGTAAAGGTCAGATCAGTGACCATGGTTAGCGCACGGTTGCCGTCGTGTAGGGCTTCCCAGGGCAAGCGGGGCAGTCCAGGTCCCTTCAGCCCCAACCGTAAACGCAGGCGAGGCAATAAATCCTCGGGCGCTCCTGCATACTGATGCTGAGCAATCCCCAGAGCAGCCAGCCAGCTGTCCCGCACACTGCCACTGAACAAGGCTTGGTACAGTTCGTGACCTAAACCGGTCAAACTACTCCCCCCCCCCTCAGCAGCACCTAAGGCGCCGAGTGAGGCAGGTGCTCTGCCGCGCAGCAATCCTAGGAGCGGATCGCCCATCAGCGCTTGCGCCTGAGTCAGCCAGTCTTCCACTGGCCATACTGCCAACTCTTCGGACAAAGGCACCCCTGGGGCAACTCGCTCTGTGCGAATCAGATAGCGGCTGTCGCCTACCGGCGTAACAGACAAATGAAATTCGTGCTGGATCACCGGCAGGCGGCTCAGGAAACTCTATCTCTTACTATTCTTACCCATGCCCCTCTAGCCAGGACCAAAGCTGTAACAAACCGATGTCACCAACCCGAAGCGACAGGAGCGGTAGGGCTAAGTTCCTCAAATCGGCTAACCGCTTTCCGGATGGACTAAGCGTCTACAGAAGTAAGGGATGGTAGATGCACCCTGATTCAAATCCCCTAGCGCCCTCGGGTTCTAGGGGATTTTTTTGCCTGTACTTCCTCCCACCCATCCCCTCTACCTCTGGGGAGACAAGCTGTGTCGGCATGCCGGCAGCAACCGCACAGTCACAAGTACAGTCTGAGTAAGCAATATCTGACGGTTTCAGTGGCGTTCTTGAGTTGCCTGTGTCTCTCAAGTATCGTGAGGACATAGCCCTCACCATAAGGGCTAGCTTAAGTCCTAGTCTGACCAGCTATTTGTGTTGACACAGTGGGCTCGCCTCATCTTTGCCACTCCTGGAGAGGGGCCACCCCTGTGGCTCCAGGTGCTGCTGCCAGCCTTGTGGCTACTGTTGGTATTTGGCCTTGCTGAGGCGCTTAACCGCCTTCAAAAGCCTGTTAGCAGCGAGCTAGCCCGCAAAACCGTCCACATTGGCGTGGGCAATGTGATCTTGTTGGCTTGGTGGTTAGAGGTGCCGACCTGGCTAGGGCTGGGGGCCGCGACGCTATTTGCAGGTTTGATGGGCCTATCCTACCGGCTGCCGATTCTACGCAGTATCAACGGCGTGGGGCGACAAAGCTTTGGCACTCTGTTCTATGCCCTGAGCATTGGCACTTTGATCCTGGCCTTCTGGCCAGCAGGACTGCCACAGTACGCAGCGCTAGGGATCCTAGTCATGGCTTGGGGCGATGGTTTAGCAGCGCTGGTAGGGCAGCGCTGGGGTAAGCATGTTTACAAGATTGGCGGCATGACCAAGACCCTAGAGGGCTCTCTAACCATGGTCCTTGCTAGCTATACGGTTACAGCTATCGTTTTAGCTTTAGCCCAAGGACCAAGTCTCGCGACCCTACTCTTAATCCCGCTGCCAGTAGCACTTTTAGCCGCAGCCTTAGAGATGTTTTCAATCAAGGGCATTGACAATCTCAGCGTTCCCTTGGGTAGTGCTCTAGTGGCCTGGGGGTTGACAGTTGCTTTGGGAATTTAGAGGAACGCTCCAGAACAACATAGACAGGAGAGCATGAGGCTCCCCTGTCTATGTTATCTCTGGCGATCTAGACGATTTGGCCTCTAGCCTTCCCCTTCGCGGCGGGGTCGATCAGAGCGCTTGATCGGTTTAGTTACTGGACCGGAGCGCTGTGGGTTAACTGCTGGTCTGACCACATTGTCGCGTCGTAATCCCCCACCACCTTCTCCGCGTCCGACGCCAGCACTGCGACGAGGAGGACCACCCCGGCTTGGACCGATTTCTCCCCGCTTCTTGCGAGGGGGCATGGGGGCTATCGATTGACCATCCTGAATCATCAGTTGCTCACCGTCGCGCTGAACCTCTAAGCTCCAGAAGTAGCCGACCCCTTTGCTGGGCAGAAAGCCAGCCAAGCGCAATTTGAAGGATTTTGGTTTTTCCTTGGCGCCCTTACGAGGAGCTTGACGGATTTTGACGATGACATAACCCCGGTCCTGAGACTGGAAGATTACCTCACCGCGTACCGAGAAATAACCATCTTCAATACCTGGGTCAAGAGGCTCTTCAGCTTTACCAAGTTCTACAGGCTCCCAGACGCCGAGAATTTGAGCGTGTAGCTGGTGAGTTTTGTCTCGGGTACGCGGGTAAACCACCCACAGATACTCCCGATCTAGCTCCAGATGATTCTTCACTAGACTCATCACCCGGCCTAGAAGCACAGCGTTGATCACAGTGCCATCAGCAGCAATGAGGTCACCTCGAGTAAATTGCTCACTAGAGGCAACATAGCGCCCCCGAATTACCCCGATTGCCCGATACTGAGTGGGCTCACTGGGTGGGGGAATCGGCTGGTTACGTTGCAATCCTTCTAGTTCTTCCTCTGGGGGAGCATCCGGCTCAGTCTGACTACTAGCAGATGGAGCTGGGGCAGGCTCCGGGTCAGCAGTAGGAACAACAGAGGGGCGGATCGGACGGGCTAGGGGTGGGCGGGGCGAGAGGCCCGATGAGCTGCTATCAGACGTTCCCCCAGCTTGCTCCCCCTCACTTAGCGGCTGCTCAGGGGATACCCGATCCTGGGTGTCAGTGTTGGGTCGCACTGGGCGAGTCTCTGGTGGGCGAGGTGGACGTGGAACACGGGAGTCAGGAGAGGTTTGGCTCATGGGCTTGTGTCAAGGCTGGGTACAGGCCGATTGCACTGAGTTTATGGTACTGGCCTTCTCTGACGAAGACCGGTCGCCTAGGGGCGCTTGGTGACCAGGGAACTACTGAGGTCGTGGGTTCCTTGCATCGAGCAGGCAAGCAAATCCTTCCTGCAGCTAAATCCTTCAACTTTATCCCTGTCCCCGAGAGGAAGTCCGGTAATTGTTTCAACTGTTTGTGTGATGACGGGTCGGAGGCTTGGACCTGCTCAGAACTCAGAGCTAATCAGAACTAAGATATCCAGGCGTTAATCCTGCCCGCAATCATTATGGCTGGCCCAAGACGGGCGAGAGCATTGTGCAGAAGCAGCCCTGAACCGATGTGTTCCATAATGGCACCAGAGTTCAAGGGGATTGGTGTGGCTCAGAAACGCAGACGCTGGCTGGTGATTGGTTTTGTGCTCATCAGCATGGTATCCCTTCTCGGTTTTTCTGTAGCCCCCTTCTTACCCAACCTGTTTGACCAGTCAGCTAGTGTCGCCAGTACGCCTCAAAACACGCCTGCCGATCTTCAGGCTGACCTTAAAGCTCAAGAGCGAGGCTATGAATTGGTCATTCAACGAGAGCCTGACAACCGAACAGCTCTTGAGGGATTAGTTCGCACCCGAGCGCAATTGGGCAACTTTCAGGGCTTGGTGGAGCCCCTACAGCAGCTCGTCAAACTGAGTCCTCAGGAGCCAGGTTACGCAGTCTTACTCGCTCAGGCTCAGTTGCGCTTAGGAGACCAGGAAGCAGCTGCCAGCACCTATCGGGACGTTCTAACCCGTTCGCCTGGTGAGCCAGATGCTCTCAACGGGTTAGTGGGTTTACTGCTGCAGCAAAACAAGCCAGAAGCTGCTGTTGGTCTGCTTCAAGACACCCTCAAGGTCGCCAATCAGCAGACAACACCGGCCGTACCCCCTCCTCCTGGGCAGGCCCCACTCCAACCACAGCCAATTAACAAAGCAGATGTGCAATGGCTGTTAGGCAACGTCTACGCAGCCCAGCAGCGATATCCTGAAGCCTTGCAAGTGTACGACCAGATTTTGAACCGAGATAAAAATGATTTCCGGCCTCTAGTGGGCAAGGCACTGGTTCTGCGTGAGCAGGGTAAGGCTGCAGAATCGCAGGCACTATTTGATTCTGCAGTTGCCTTAGCACCAGCAGCGGCGAAAGATCAGATCAAGCAACTGGCCACTCCGCCTGCTGCACCGCCTGCAACTCCTGCCCCTTCTACTACTCCGCCTGCTGCCGCGCCGCAGTCTCCTGCCGCTATGCCGCCTGCCGCGACATCCCCTGCCACCACGCCTTGAGCTGCTGTCCATGCTGCTACGGCTAGAGCAGGTTGGTCGTCAGGTCCGTGATGGAGCTACGGGTAATTCAGTCTGGTTACTGCGTGATCTCAGTTTTGGCCTCCAAGCTGGCGAATGCCTGAGCATTGTTGGTCCTTCAGGATCGGGTAAAACCTCCCTACTGCGGCTGCTGATGCGTCTGGAGGATCCTACACATGGTCAGATTTTTCTAGAAGACAAACCCTTAACAGATTGGCCAGTACAAACGGTACGACAAAGGCTCAGCTTGGTTTTCCAGGAGGGACGTTTGTTCACAGGCAGTGTGCGTGACAACTTGCTCTACGGTTTGCAGCTGCGGGGCTGGAGCGGCGCTAAGTTGGATCTCCAGCTCAACGAAAGTGCGGCCTTAGCGGGTATTCCGGCAGAATGGCTAGAGCGCCCAGTTGAGCAGCTTTCCAGAGGTCAACAGCAGCAGGTGGCAATAGCACGAGCCTTATGCGTTGAGCCTGAAATTCTGCTCTTGGATGAACCAACAGCCAACCTGGACACGGCTAAAGCGGTTCAGCTGATAGATGCTCTAGTTGGTTTAAGCTTGCGCCATACGATGACAGTCGTGCTCACAACTCACCAGCGAGAGTGGGTAAGCCGCCTGGATGGGCGAGCACTGGCATTGCAGGCAGGTCAATTGGTTTGGCAGGGTCCTGCAGTTGATCTGCCATCTAACCTGTGAGCCGTCTCTCTGGCATACAAGTTGGATGGCTCAGCACTGCACTGCTCTAAACTCCATAAAGTGAAAAAGTAAACCTTTGTCTGTAACAGCCCTAACGTGGAAGCCATAAACCCAAGCTGGACCGATCTGAGTCGCAGTCTGGCGCTAATCGGCGTGGTCATCGGTTTATCAATCTGGCAGCAGCTAGGAGTCACGCGAGATTTACTAGTGGCGACCCTGCGCACAGTAATTCAGCTGGTCTTAGTTGGCTTCATTCTGAAGTCAGTGTTTGCCATCGATAACCCTTGGGCAGAACTAGGCATCCTGCTGCTAATGGGTTCTATTGCTGCTTTGGAAGCTCGCAATCGATTGAAGCAGCCTGTAGCGCAAGCGCTGCCCATTCTTACAGGTTCAATTTTCCTGGCCTCTGGTCTGACTCTGGTCTACGTAACCCAGGTCGTCATTCAACCAGTTATCTGGTACGACCCTCATTACGTGATTCCATTAGCAGGAATGATCCTAGGCAATGCCATGAATGCAGCAGCTTTAGCAGCAGAGCGTTTGCAGGCAACCATCCGGAGCCAGCGTAGTGAGATTGAAGCGCGATTAGTTCTCGGGGCAAGCCCAAGTCAAGTTTGTGCTCCATACATCCGAACTGCTTTAAAGACAGGGCTAATCCCTACAATTAACTCCATGATGGTAGTAGGCTTGGTGAGTTTACCTGGAACAATGACTGGGCAGATCCTAGCAGGAGCTGATCCTGCTGTTGCTGTAAAGTATCAGCTCGTAATCATAATCATGCTGGCTTTTACTAATGCAACAACAGCGCTACTGGTCGCGTTGCTCCTAGCTAAACGCTTCTTCAATTCGGCTTGGCAGCTACAGTGCACGGAGCAAATTTAACCTACCTAGTAGTAGTCGAGCCCAGATTCTCGTTTCACAAAAAATCTCAATCTCAGCAGTTTTTCCTAACTGCCTTCTGTATATTCACTCTATAAACAAAATAGATTTGCGGTTAACAAAAGCATCCTACTGCGCTCAGCATAGTTCAAGCTGGCTACTACGCATCTGTTTTTAAGCTGCACAAATTAATTAGCCTATAATTTTTAGCAAGAGCAAATCAGTTGTTTTACTGATATTTTTTCTAGGTCTCCTTGCAAAAGTTGCGTACCCCTACGGAAGAAGCTTAGTTCAAGCAACTGTTATTACATAGAGAAAGTGTATTAAACTCAGCCGATGGAGAGGAATCCAACTCTCTAACTTGTGAGTTCTCAGAACATCTTTATCTGTATTTACCTGCCCCCTAAACTCATTTGTTCTCTTAGTGAGCAAACTGGGTACTTCTAAATCTGCATCCGTTCACGCTGTCAGGAGAAAGCCCCATGCCCCGTCGAGCACCTAGAAAAGGAAACTTTCACCGGTTGCCTTCTTTTCAAAAGATGGCTGTGCGGGCTTTTAAATCTATAAAGCGGCGTGTAGAAACCTGGTTTCCCCACCAGCGTGGGCGATCCACTTTTCCAACCTTCCCCTGGCAATCTCGCTTTAGCCAAACTGTACGAGTAACCCCAGAAACTCGTAGACGCCGCAGTTCTAACCCATTACAGTGGGTCTTGCAGAATTTTGTGAACGGTCGAGGCTTACGCAATACAACTGCTGGCTTCGTCCTGCCCACAACCATTTTAACAGTTCTGCTTTTGGTTCTAGTGTCTAGCACGCTAGTATTTCGAGCTTATACCCGCACCTCTCAAGTCATTGGCGATCGACAAGACGCCATCATTTACAATGCTGCTGCCCCCGCAGTTGATCGAGCTAGAGCTAAAGTAGAATACTTATTCACGAAAGATGACCGCCTCCCAGGTGGTGTGCCGGCAGAAGCAGTATTAAAGAGCATTCTGCTCAATGATGGCACTAACGCAAACAGCGTTGATGCTGACCTCAATACTGCTGGCGTCCAAAACCGCTACACCTTAGCTGATGAGACACCTTTAGACTTGAATGGAGATAACCAGGCGGATCCAGCCTGGACTTATACCTCTAATGGTAAAACAGTTGCTTATTCTGTCATCCTAAACACGCCGATTCAGGATTCAACTGCCTCTGGCTACAGTGCAGCTCTCGATCTCAAAAATCTGAGCGATACATCTATCCAGCAACGGGCCAACAATCTTCTGGTCCGTAATGGCCCATTGCGAGTACTTCAAGGTACCACTCGCAACTGTGCAACAGCACAAGGTAACAATAGTGCCTTCGCTGGGGAGAAGGGCTGGTTTAGTGACCCGAGTGGCAACACATCTTATCTCTACAAAGCTGTACAGATCAACGCTGTAGTTACAAGTAATAACCCTGATGGGACGATCAATCCCTACAAAGCAGTTGCGACTTTAGAGCTTGAGCAGGATAGGCGTGTAGACCGAGGCAACAAATGGGCAGTTTGGTTTCGTAATGATCTAGAGATTTTTCCTGGGCCCACCTTCAATATGAACGGGGCCGTGCATACTGAAGGCAACATGTTTGTTTCTGGAGGCAAGTTTACCTCTTATTTAATCAGCTCACCAAACTCCTGCTTATATAACAAAGATTCTTCAGAAGTTTCAGTCACTGAAATCTCAGCCGATACTTCGGGTTATCAAGGTTTCCAGGGCCAAGTTGCATCTGGATCAATGGGAGATAATGATTTCGATAGTAGTGGTGGTGCAACCTTCCACCGTCAAATTTCTAATCCTGGCAGTAGTGGTATTACTCTGAAGTCAAGTAATGATTCAGTTAGTCCTCCTAGCGGAACTGTATTCGGCAATCTTGCTCTCGACCCAATAACGCTGTTCACCGAGAATAAATCGCAGTCTCGACAAGCGGCAGATCCAAGCAATAAAAACCTGAGAGCCAGTACCTGGAGTTCTAATTCAGTTGTTACTGATCAGCGTATTCTTAACCAACGGCAACCTGCCCCCTATGTAGACGATACCTATCGTGCAGATGATCGGTTTGGGCCTAAACCACCCCCTTTAGGAAGCAAGGTTGGTGAGCAGATTGCCAGCACTAATACGGATCTAGTGCGTAATACCCCTCCAACCAATGAACCTGAAAACCTGGGAGCTGATGGATATTGGGAACGACGAGC
Source organism: Leptolyngbya sp. FACHB-261 (assembly GCF_014696065.1). Taxonomy (NCBI): domain Bacteria; kingdom Bacillati; phylum Cyanobacteriota; class Cyanophyceae; order Leptolyngbyales; family Leptolyngbyaceae; genus Leptolyngbya; species Leptolyngbya sp. FACHB-261. The sequence goes on from NZ_JACJPL010000015.1 coordinate 416,401, forward strand.
TAGGGTAGATGGCTTACGACTGATCGTAGGTCAAAGGTTAGAGTTAGGTAATACCTTTGGTTGGACTAACAGTGATCCGCTTTACCCACCTAATATTCCAATCACAGCAATAACAACGAATTCCATTACTAACGAAGCACGTCAGCAAAGAACACTTCGAGACAATTTAGCTGCGGTGCAAAGCACTGTTGTTTATCATAAGGCAATCAGTCAGGATGCTCCTATAGCCTGCCTAGCAACCACAGTACATCCTGGAACAGCGACTACCCTTGCCAACAGTACAACTTTTAATAATTTTGAGTCGACAACAAACCTCGCCACCAATTTCTTGACTGGGAATGGAACCAATGGCTGGGAGTTTAACGCATCAGACTTCTCATCAATTAACGATTCCAGCAGTTCTATTCGTAAAGCGCTCAAGAATCTCGCTTTGATGGCTGGCGATCCTTACGGTGCTTTCCCTGCAAGACAAGACACAGCATTAAGTCCAGCCGTCTCGGCAGTAGGCCCAGTTGTACATCCATACTCCAATCTGAGTATGTGGGGGGACTTCTCCAATCTGCGACGAGTGATTGAGGGGAAGCTAGAGGCCACAACGCCAGTCTCTTATGCAGACCTCAGCATTGCAGATAAATCAACTCTGGATACAGCTGGTTGCACTTTAGGGATGCTAGCCTACAACTTCAAGGGACTAAATGACTCGTACAACGCCATACTAGCTGAAATGGAGAGTAATCCTGCGAATGCCTTAGGTGGAAAACTATTCCAGCTAATGGATGGCATCGCTAATACAGGTAATGAGGAAAAAGGAACCAACTTTCAAGGTCTCTGCGACTCTGGTCCCAACGCTGCCAACCCCTGTCCTGTCACTTATGACCCCAACTGGTATTCACAGTTCAAATCGGATGATTGGATCAAGGCGCTGTTAAATACTTCAGGATTAGGAAGTGCTGACGCCAAAGCTCAAATAGTTCGCCAATTCCAGATCATTAGTGAGGAGCTACAAATAGAGCGAGACCGCACCCTTGGTTTTGCAACAGGTGTTGGTCTTCCAGGCACAAGCCCTGGATATGATCAGGCTAATGCTACCTATACAGTTCAGGGCACTCTTAACGCTAGGGTCGGACCAGGCACTAAGTTTAGAGTTGCGTGTGATCCTAAGCGATTCGCTCCTCTTGGATCAAACTCAGAGCAATCTAACTTGGGCATGGCAATGGCCTTCTGCTCTGTATCACAAAAGCCTAAGTATCCCTCCCTCTATTATCTCTTTCCAGCTGTTGATCACAACCATGTCGGCAGTGGCTCAGGAACAGTGAGCCAAACGTCTAGTGGTGATAAATATGCCACCGACTTATACATCACGAATGCTGCTATCAATGGCGCTAAAACCTATCAAACTTTTAGCCCTTCAGATATCCAGGTTCTACCAAAAGCCCACTCTGCTTGGTCACTCGGCTCTAGTACAACTGTTACAGGCAAACCAAACGTAATCAAGGTTTTAACGAGTGGTACGGTGGTACCGATAGCCGTTCCTTTTCTAGACAAGGCTTTTTTCAATAGTCGAGAGATGATGAATGTTAGGGTATTAGACCTCGACTTAGATCTGTTGAGAAGCACTGCTATCGGCACCAACGAAACTATTCTGCCTGCTGGTGGGATTGTCTATGCGTTCCGTGAGGATGCAGCAAGGGAAGATGCTATCAGTAGACCAGCATCAGGGGATTGGGCTACTTGCAGAGCTGATCTAACAGCTATCAATTGCCACATGAAGCCTAGCGTGGTTTCTCCTCAAGATCCTCCTGTGGACCCAAGTAACCTTGTGAGTCCGAAACCCGTTGACTATTACGCAGAACCAGATCGCCGCCCTTATGGTTTTCGGCTTAGAAACGGCCTTCAGTTGAAGCGTGGAGGGACTGTCGCCAACCAGAACAATATTAATGGTTTGTCACTCATCACCGACAGCTCTGTCTATATACAGGGAAACTTCAATCCTCATAGCACAGACGGTAGCGTAACCACCAGCAATTTACTTGAGGAGTTTACAACTAAGGTTTCAGATAGCTGGGACAACTTCTATAGCCGCTCAGCCCTGGAATCTAGATTCGCTAAACCATTCACCGCTACAGGTACAGACTCAGACACTTGGCGCCCTGTAGAAATTCTGGCTGACGCTGTAACTATTCTCTCAGATAGCTTCTGTGATGGAAGTATCCAGGACAGTTTCGTCTTCAACAATGGTGGGACTAACAATAACCCATTAGCAATTGATGACAACGCCAAAAATGACACTGTTGACCGCTCAATATATGGATGTGGTTCTGGCAACGGTTTAACTTCTTATCTCAATCAGAACCGGGTTGGAGATAACGTTTCCTCCGCAACAAGCTGGCGCCGAGAGAACCCAGAGGATAACTCTACAAGTCCCACATCGCCTGTTTTAGTCAATAGCAATGGTGCTCCTGTCCTGTCATCAGGCACTCCTTACCCTGGCTCATATTACAGTTTTAATGACGGAAAAGCAGTACAAGGGGCAACTGATACTCGGGTTAATGCAGTCATTATCAGTGGCATTGTACCTTCTCGGGCAGGGCAGACTTATGGGGGTCTTCATAACTTTCCTCGCTTTATTGAAGACTGGACTGGTGATGATCTCTACTTGTCTGGAGCCTTGCTGCAACTTAACTTTAGTACCTCAGCTACAGGTCCTTATGACCAAGACAGTTGGGAACCTCCTACTGGAGCTGATGCATTCAACGAGCGCATCAAATATTACAGCCCACCAAACCGAAAGTGGGGCTATGACGTCGGACTACAGCTTGCACCGGCTGGGCCTGTTTCTAAGCGATTTACGACCCCAGGCAATTCTCGCAGCGAGTTCTATCATGAACCCTCAGCTGATGATCCTTACATCAAAAAGCTGCTCTGTGGAGATAGGGATTTATCATCCAATGTAAACCGTGTAGATCCCACCGCAAACTGCTCCTAGCCTCTTGAAACAGAAATCGAATGGTACTTAGCAGAATGCAAACAACTTATCGTTTACGTACTTGCATAGTCTTCATAGCCTTGAAAGGACTTAAGCAAACTAGTCAGGCGGATAAGGGCCTGACTCTTCTAGAATGCTTGGCAGCAGTTGCTGTAACGTTACTGGCAACTGCCACGATTACTCCTCAAGTTTTTCTGGTTAATGCAACTCGTGTTCAGAATCAAAGAGCCGAACAAGCAGTCGCGTTGGCTCAGGCGGAAATGGAGCGAGCCAAGGTGAGAGTTGAGCAGGGAGATTACACTGGCGCAGAACTTCCTCCCGTAGCCTTCACTACTACAACAACCTGTACTGGCAGCAGTGGTACAAAAATCGAATCCGCAGCAGCGCCCAACACCACTGTTGCCAGTGCTAGTGCAGTAACTAGCTTTCGGCAAGCTTACCTTGTGGATATAAATCGGGACAGCCAACCGGACTATTTCGTTCAAACTTTTCGAGATAGTGGTCAAGTAGCAGGCATCAACAGTCAACCTGTTACTTTCCGTATGGGCGTCAGAGTATATACAGCATCAGCATCAAGCAACTTAAACAGTCTCAGCACTGAGCCTGCGTCCTTAAAATTTACTACTGGTCAGGGTACTCAAAGCAATCGTCCTCTGGCTGTAGGATACTCAGTCCTCACTCGTAATGACACTAAAATGTCCTTAGATAGATACCAGCAGTACATCACATGTAATCCAGTCCCAGAGAAGTAATTTCAGGCTACTGCATCAAGAACCTAAAAACCGAGTTAAAAGGCAATGTCTACACAGTTGTTTAAGCCTCTGTTCCGGATGTTTCGGACATCCCCTGAAAGATCTAAAAAAGCTGGTTTTACACTTGTTGAGTTGTTGGTGTCTGCTGTCATTGCCAGCATAGTTGTCTCCAGCTTATTGTATATAGTCAATGAGCTTTTACAAACTAATCAGCGCGATTTCGCCAAAACACAAACCCAGCAGGACATGAAAATGGCACTGGACTATATTGGTTCAGATGTCAAAGAAGCTATCTACCTGTACCCGCCCAATTGCTTGACAACAACAGGAGTAAACACCTCTAACTCAGCTTCACTTGATTTTTGTCCTGGCCTATTAAATCATATTGCTTTGCCTCCTGGCAGTGTTCCAGTTATAGCTTTTTGGAAGCCAGAACCTCTACCATCTCAATGCCAGAGTTCAGGGGTCACAATTTGCAATAACTACAAAATCGTAGGCCGTTCTTATAGTCTAATTCTTTATGCCCTGATGCCGAATCAGACAAATAGTATTTGGAAAGGGAAAGCACGTATTCTCCGGTATACACTAAACGCATTCGCAACAAGTAATAATACATTGGTTTCAGCCGCTGGATATGTTGCGCCACTTCAGCAGGAAAGTACCTTCAGAAAATGGCCATACGAAAAGACTACGAACAATACATGGACCAACCAGCAGAACGGGACGCTTCCAGGAAGTGGCAATACCCCTACATTGGTAGATTTTATTGATAACGAACAAAACTCTAGCAAGCGACCAGCTCCTAGTTGTCCTGTTGGTTATGAGCTAACACCTACCAATGCGGCCACTGTAACCAGAAGCTTTTATGGCTGTATTCGAGCACAATCGGATTTATCGAAAAATTTTAACCAGGACGTTCTAGTCTTTCTTAGAGGCAACGCTAATGGCAGACCAGGAGTAGTTGGCGACAATATAATTCCTACAATGCAAACTCAGATTCTCAGCCGTGCCATTCTAGATAAAACACCTAGTCCTGATCCCTAAGATGCATCCTAAGCACAAGTCTAAATATAGAGCAGTTCCATGAGAAGAAAGACTTTTCCAACGCCATCAACGGCTGGATTCACAATGTTGGAAACGCTAGTTATAGTTGCTGTTACTGGTATCTTGTTCGCAATTTCCGCCCCTGGATGGACTTCTATGGTCCAACGCCAGCAAGCGAGTGCTGCGAAAGCTCAAGTTTTGCAGACCCTACGTCAAGCTCAGAGTACTGCCAGGCAGAAGCGAGCCAGCCAAATCGTTAAATTTGATACTACCTCAGATCCCCCACAGCTTAGTATCGGCAACACATTCTATAGCTTAGGGCAAGGAAATATTAAACCGGGGGCGGTACGCCTTGCAGCTAGCTCCCCTTCAATTATCTTTGACTCTTTAGGGAACGTACCGCAGTCTACACCTATCCCCTATTATGTAACAGTTTCTGTGCCAAACAGCAGCAATTCAAAACAATGTGTTGCCATCCAGTCATTAATCGGCGCAATTACGGAGCTTAATGGCAACGCCTGTCCTTGAATATTAGCAAGTGCGATTTTTGGGGTTTAATAGCGACAACGGTAAAACGGATCGAAATTGAAACTCAATGGCTTCCCCCATGCAAAGAAAACGAGTTAGTAGCCGATCAGTAGATGGACTTACGTTGCTTGAGATACTGGTTGTCCTTTTCGTCTCAGGATTGCTGTCTGCTATCACTGCACCAAGTTGCCTTGCTTTTTTAGCTAAGAATCAAGTCTCTATGGCTCAACAAACTGTCTTCTCAGCCCACCGAGAAGCTCAAAGCAAAGCTTTACGTGAGGCTCGCTCTTGGGTTGCTAGTTTTCGCAACAACACTGCGCTGAGAGGTCAATTTGCCATTCATCCTGCTGGTATCACTGCAACTTCGTTAACGGAGGCACAATGGCAGAGTTTACCCGAGGGTATTGCGATTGATGTCGATAACACTACTCCCCAAAAGCCACCTGGCAGTATTTATTCTGTAACCTTTAGTATGAAGGGAACTTCTACTAATTTAGGTCGCATAGCACTTACATCTAAAAACACAAAAGCCCGAAGGTGTGTATTTGTGTCCACTTTGCTAGGGAATCTACGTACTGAATCTGATGAGAACTGTCTGCGCTAGATCCAGCTGAAGTTAGCAGGGCGGCAGGGCTCTAAACTTGAGCTACTGGTATGTTCATGCCTTCTAGTCCATTGACCCATTGGAAGATAAACCCTGGTTTCCGCTGTAGTTGGCCTGCATCTTGCTCTTGTCCTACCAACACTGAGGCTGGTTGTGCCGGTTTCATGGGTATGCCCGCCCACCGGTAGAGAAATTAGAGTAAAGTGTGCCCAACCTTCAGCAGATTTGGTCTTCCCTATGCCCTGGTCCCGGTTGGTCAGCGGAGTAGTTGCCATTATCCTGGCACTCGGGATGATTGTCCTGGGTGGCTGGTACTTTGCCGTGCCGTTCGGGATAATCATCTTCTTGGGGCAGCAGGAGTATTTTCAGTTAGTACGGGCCAAAGGCATCGAGCCAGCCGCCAAGACTACTTTGGTGGTCAGCCAGGTTCTTTTGGTTGCAGCAATAGCGGCACCCAGACTCGTAGATGCGGTGCTACCAGTAGCTGGAACGCTGATCTGCTTCTACCTGCTCTTTCAACCTAAGCTAGCTACTATCGCAGATATTTCCGCCTCTATTTTGGGGCTGTTTTATGGAGGCTACCTGCCCAGTTACTGGATTCGCCTACGGGGACTTGGTGATTTACCTGCCGAGGGCTTGAGCTGGGGGGCATATTGGCCTGGAACCGACAATCCACCTGCAGGTCTGCTCTACACCCTGCTGGCCTTCGGCTGTATCTGGGCGGCTGATATTGGGGCTTACATCGTAGGCAAGTTCTTTGGCCGTACACGACTGACAGCAATCAGCCCTAAAAAGACAGTAGAAGGGGCTGTATTTGGAGTCGGTAGCAGTGTGGCTGTTGCAGTGGTGGGCTCTTGGCTGCTGGGCTGGCCAGGTTGGCCTCTGACAGGCGTAGCTCTAGGATTAATTATAGGCATCGCCAGCCTACTAGGCGACCTGACCGAGTCAATGATGAAGCGGGATGCTGGCGTGAAAGATTCTGGGCAAATCATTCCTGGACATGGTGGCATTCTAGATCGGGCCGACAGTTACGTATTCACGGCGCCTCTGGTTTACTATTTTGTGACCCTGCTGCTGACTCAGTTTTGACATTTGGCGGCCAAACCTCAAGCTTTAGCTGATTAGAGAGAAGATGCTTTGAGGAACGTCCCTAAATCCTGGCGCATCCTTTGGGCCAAGTATCAGTACCGCATTCGTCCTCTATTCCGGGCTGGGCTATTCCTAGTAGGTGCATTGTTACTCCTCCACTGGAGCCGTTGAGGCACAATAGGTTGTCTTGTTGAGCGGTGTCCTCAATGCTCAAGCGCCTGTTTCCTTTTCTTGCTCTGTTTACGTTAACGCTGGGTCTATTACTCGCCTGCGGTGGCCCACCCCAGCCAACAAATTCATCCACAATTGAACCGGAAGCCTCAACCGCTGGCACTTCCAGTGTGCTGGTATTTGGCCGCGGCTCGGACTCGCCCTCCCTAGATCCAGCTAATGCCAGTGATTTTGAGTCCTTTATTGTCACGCGTAACCTGTACGAAACCCTAGTTGCTTTAAAGGACGGTACCACTGATATTGAGCCGGAGTTGGCTGAGTCATGGCAGATCTCCCCAGATGGCAAGACCTACAGCTTTAAATTGCGGCAGGGAGTCAAGTTCCACGACGGTACGGACCTCAATGCTGATGCGGTCGTCACCAATTACGAGCGCTGGCTCAACAAAGAGGGAGGTGGCACTTACGACTACTTCCAAACTGTATTCGGTGGCTTTGCTGGGGAACCTGACTTGCTCACACAGTCAGTGAAGGCTGTCGATCCCTACACCGTTGAGTTTCAACTCAAACGGCCCTTTGGCCCCTTTTTAGGAGCGCTGAGTTTACCTGCGTTTGGCATCGTCTCACCTAAGGCCCTTGTATCTGGTCAGTCAATCAATGACAAGCCTGTTGGCACTGGTCCCTTTAGGTTTAAGCAGTGGTTACGCAACGAAACGATCACCCTAGAGAAATTTCCTGAATATTGGCGTCAAGGAGAACCGAGAGTAGCTCAGCTAATTTATCAAGTCGTACCGGAAGATCAGGCCCGTTTGACAGCCCTGAACACTCAACAAATTGACTTGATGGATGGTTTGAATCCTGATCAGTTGAGCCAGGTCCAGGGACAAGACCAATTGCAAGTGTTCAAGCGTCCCAGTTTCAGCATTGGCTACCTTGGTTTTAATGTCACTAAGCCACCCTTCGATAAAGTGCAGGTGCGGCAGGCCATTAGCTACGCCGTTAACAAACAGGCGGTTGTTCAAGCCTTCTATGCAGGAAATGCCCAGGCAGCAATTAACCCGATGCCACCGAGTATTCCTGGTTATGCAAACCAAATCCAGGACTACGATTACAACCCGGATAAAGCGAAGCAACTGTTGACCGAAGCCGGTCTGCCTAATGGTTTTGATACTGAGATTTGGATTTCCTCTAAGGGCAGCAAGATTTTACCCAAAGCAGATCGGATGGCTGAGGCCTTCCAGCAAGACCTTGCCAAGGTTGGCATTAGAGCCAAAATTGTCGATTCGGAGTGGGCTACATTCTTAGCCGATACCCGTGCGGGCAAACAGCAGATGTTCCTGTTGGGCTGGTCAGGAGATTATGCCGATGCAGAAAGCTTCCTAGGGCCTTTGTTTAACGGCCGGAATATTCCCGGCAACAATCGCTTCCGCTACAACAATCCCAGAGTCAACAAGCTGTTGGATGATGCTCTAGTTCTAACTGATGAGGCTGAACGCCGTGCCCTATACGTTCAGGCACAGGAGATTCTGAAACAAGATGCACCACTGGTGCCACTAGTTCATGTATCGCTGCTCCTGGCAGGGTCCAAAGACGTTCAGGGCTATAAACCTAGCCCCGTTGGCAGTGACTCCCTTGCTCGCGTGAGTGTAGGCAACACCTAACCGGTTGACCTAGACGGGTTACCCTGCTTCACCCTCCTGGGTGTGGGCAATCTCAATCTGAGTTGGGTAAACCATTAAAGAGGGGTAGTCAATATCCCTCGACGAGGGGATGAACTCTCTATCCACTTCGCACCGTGACGGCTCAGTGCCTCTGTTCAGAGCCGACTACGTTGGGATGCAACTACCTCACCTACCAGGTCTATCCCTATGAAACTGAAAGTAACTGACGATACCTTCTTCAAAGCAACGCCTAAACAGGCTAGCCAGCTCAAAGATACAGAGAAGGTTCTAATTAAGAAGAACACTGAATTTGCTGTTCACTCCCATGCACCAGCTGAGCACGAGCATGTGCGTGTGGCTTTGGCAGATACCAGATTAGGACCAGAGCAAAAGAACACCTGGTACGTCTATGGCCCGCACATCGAGGTTGAGGGTACAGATGAGGACAACAACCCCAACGACCCTGATGAGGACGGTGAGCCCAAGACTGGTCCTTTCAAGCTGCCGGGCAACAAAAGCATCTTCTACCTTTCAGACACGATTGTTCCCGGTGGCAGCTTCACCTGGGCAGAGGCAACCAAAAACGGCACGCGCATTCCGGTGAGTTCGGAAGTTGTTGTCAGCGTTATTAAGATCGCTAGGGTTTTAGAAGAAATTCGCGATTATTTGGGTGAAAAACCCGTGCGGGTTAACTCTTGGTACAGAGATCCAGCCAATAACAAGCGGGTGGGTGGGGCACGCGATAGCCGTCACCTCTATGGAGATGCTGTGGACTTCACTGTCCAAGGCATTCACCCTTCAGAAGTCCACCGTCGCCTTCATAACTGGTGGGGCTCTAAAGGGGGCCTAGCTAGCGCCAGCAACTTCACCCATATTGACGCCAGAGGCTACCGGGCTCGATGGACCTATGGGCGTTAGAGGTTAGCGGACTGAACCAAGGAGAAGTTAGGCAAAACGGCTCCAGCCCACCAGCAGGAACAGGACACCGCCCAGCACTAGACTAGCGATCACCACGACGCTGAGACTGAGCTGGGCGATGGCTGCTACCCACATGAGTAGAGCCACGGCTCCACAACCGACGCCAAACAGGTAGAGCAATTTCAGACGCTGCACCACCGACGCAGGAAGCAACCGGGCCGGTAAGGTTTCAGTGCCGACAGCAAAGAAAGACAGCAAACTTAAAGCCCATGCCCCCCAGCCGATTGAGTTGAGAGGCACATTCCCAGAAGACGGGTTGGGTTGGTTCAGACTAGTCTGAATGGCATCTGCAAGCTGATGGCTACCCGCAATGATGCCAGCTTCTCGATTGCCACGATTGAGTGAAGGAATGACGGTGCGGTTGAGAACTGAGGCAACTACATCGTCTCTTAGGCTAGCCCTCAAATAGGGCTGAATAGCAACTTCTGCCTTGCGCTCACCGACAGTGACTAGCAGGAGCGCGCCTCGAAGATCCCAAGTTTGAAGCAGTTCTCGGGCTAGTTGACGGGGAGTTCGGTTTGAAGGAGCCCGCAATATAGTTGCTACCCCTAAGCCAACGCCTGTACGGTTATAGAGGTCATTGAGCCTAACGTTCAGGTTGTTCTCAGACGCTGGCGTCAGCAGTTGGCCTTGATCTGCAATCCAACTCTGCCGCTGCCGAGGATTGGGAATTAAGGCTTGGGTGATAGACGTCTCTGAACGGTTAGTTTGGGCTACGGCTGGAGAAAGCCCAAGTAGCCCAAAGCAAGCCCAGACCAAGAGACCCAGGATTGCTAGACGGGTTAAGCGCATCAGTCTCAGCTAGTCGGGTAGCGTTCGCAAACTTGTTGTCGTACGGCTAACAGGTTAGCTGAGAGTTCTCGCTTCAAGCAGCGCTCGATGGCTATGACAGGTGTGAGTCGCTTGGGCAAAACCTGAAGGCGATAGGTTAGGCGAGATCCCTCAGCCTCGGGATCTAACTGCCAGCAACCCCTAAACTCCTGGAAGTCACCCTCCTGCATCTCAAACCGGATCTCATTAGGATAGTGCTCTTCCATCAGCAGCACGACCCGCGCCGAGAAGTTGAGAAACAAGACGTTCTGAGATCCGACCTGCTCTAGTAGGATGCGCCCCTGACTGTCGTGACTCAGGTTGCTCTCAGCCAGGTTGGGGATGAAGTCTGCTAGGGCTTCATAATCAGTGAGCACCTGCCAGACCTGCTCTAGCGCTCGTGGCACTGTAATACTCGCGGTGAGGAGACGGGAGCGTCCCTCAGCTTTCGTGGTGATTTCGACGGCTTGCAATTCCCCTGGGGGCAGCCCCTCGACAGCCCCCAACTGGTCATTCGATTTACCCGTTTCATCTGAGAACAGCAGGTCCATTTGTACCCCACCCCTCGGTCTAGTAGGTATTTTAACTTGATTTGCCTGCTGCATAGGTTTGCTCTAGCGGGCGGCCCAATCCTTCGCCCAGCGGAGAGTTTGCTGAACCAATTCGGGGGTCGCTGCTTCGCTGTAGAGCCGCAGGACAGGCTCGGTGCCACTGAACCGGATAATCAGCCAGCTACCATCCACCAGACGGAACTTATAACCATCAATGGTCAAGCAATCTGCTACGGCACGACCAGCAATCTCAGTAGGAGGTTGGGTTTGCAGTTGAGCCAAAAGCTTGGCTCGCACATCCATACTTGCCAGTGGTAAATCGATTCGGTCATAGACTGAAGTGTACCCAGCTTGCTGTTGCAAGGCACGATAAAGGTCACTCAGGTCCTTGCCACCTGCAACCATCGCTTCTAGCAAGTACAGACCTGACAATAGCCCATCCCGCTCCGGAATGTGGGTGCCAAAGCCAATGCCACCCGACTCCTCACCGCCTAGTAGTACGGACGATGTGAGCATGCGATCGGCAATGTACTTGTAGCCAATCGGGGTTTCGTGGACTGGCAGGTTGTGCAGAGCAGCAACCTTGGGAATCAGGTCTGAACCGCTGATAGTCTTGACAATCTCACCTGTCAAACCTCGGTTGCGGGCCAGGTGATCGATCAGAACTGGAATCAGAATTTGGGGGCTCAAAAACTCACCGGCTCCGTTTACGGCGGCAATACGATCACTGTCGCCATCGAACACCAAACCGACGGAGAGCTTGTCCGGGTGCTCACGACGGAAGCGACGCATCTGACGGAAGAGTCCGGAGAGGTACTGAGGCAGCGGTTCTGGGGCACCGCCGCCAAATAGGGGGTCACGGCTACTATTCAGTTCGGTGACTTCAACTCCTAGCAGCTGAGCTAGACCACCGGCTGCAGCGCCATGCATCACATCTGCAAACACAGTAATTTGCCCTTGTTCGATGGCTGCCCGAATGCGAGGGATGTCCACTTTGGAGCGCAAGACTTCGCAGTAGCTGGGCCAGGGATCAAAAGTGGTCAGGCTGCCAGGGGCAACATCGGGGGCAGCAGTTTCCTGCTTGAGCAATGCCTCAATCTGCTTAGTCACTTCTGGTGAAACAGAACCACCAAAGGAGCCCTTAACTTTCAACCCGTTATAGCTGCCAGGATTGTGGCTGGCGGTAATTACGATAGCTCCTAGAGCTCCCAAGCTCTTGGCCGCCCAGCTAAAAGCAGGGGTGGGAGCATAGCCTTCTCCGAGGTATACATCAAAGCCCGCTCGCACAACTGCTTCCGCAGCCCGTTGTGCAAATTGCTCTGATAGAAAGCGCCGGTCGTAACCAACGATTATCAGTTTGCTCCGGTTCTCCGCACCGTAGGTTTCAGCCAGAACTCGGGCTGCCAGGGGCGCAACTTGAGCCACTCGCTCGAAGGTGAAATCTGCCGCAATTAGGCCACGCCAGCCATCGGTGCCGAACTGGATGGGGGCTACCTGGGACGGGATCCGGGTCGGTTGAGCCATAGCGATTTCGAGGTCTCGTAGATTGAGGGCAATAGGCCAGAACTGCACCCAATCTACGAGAATCCCTGAGCTTACCGGTTAGCTGCTGTTGAAGATTCGGACAGAGTCTTTGAAGATCTAGTGAAGGCCGAGGCAGATCAAGCCTCGATAAAGACTAGCCTGAGCCCTAGCGACTCAAGCTTGTAGACTAAGGGGGTGCTGCGTCCTTACGTTTCAATGCCCCTCGATCTCAGCTTCCCAATTGATCAGCTTCGCTTCGATAACCAGGGATTATTACCAGCTATTGTTCAGGATTACCTGGATGGAACGGTACTGATGCTGGCCTGGATGAACCAGGACTCGTTGCACAAGACACTTGAAACGGGGCGTACCTGGTTCTGGAGCCGTTCTCGGCAAGAGCTGTGGCCTAAGGGCGAAACCTCAGGCCATGTGCAATGGGTCAAGTCAATCCGCTACGACTGCGATAGCGATGCCCTACTGCTGAGTGTGGAGCAGGTTGGCGATGTTGCCTGCCACACGGGTGAGCGCAGTTGCTTCTTTGGAACGGGTGAGGCCTCGGTACAACCGCCTGCCGATTCGCTCTCCCAACTCTATGCAGTAATCACGGACCGCCGCGACCACCCCAAACCGGATTCGTATACCTGTAGCCTGTTTCGGGGTGGAGACAACAAAATCCTCAAGAAAATTGGCGAAGAAGCTGCCGAAGTTGTCATGGCTTGCAAGGATGACGAGCCTGAGGCAATTGCGGGGGAAGTAGCCGATTTGTTCTACCACACGCTGGTCGCTCTCGCCCATCACCAGGTGGACCTCAAAGCGGTCTACCGCAAGCTCCAAGAGCGAAGAGGTTAAAGCCCTTCGTCCCTCCTAGACACCCTGACCTTAAAGAACCGGGTAGCTCTGCTAGTTGCGGTCTAGAGGTTGAAAAGGAAAACACTGCAACAAAGCATAAATACCTGTTCCGCTAGGTATACCTCTTTAGCAATAACTAATTTCTTCCGGATCTGGGGCTTCCGGTTTTGTATGCAATTCTTTGTAAGTTTCTAAGAGTTTTGGCTAGACAGGCTGGGGCCACTTCCGTATTTTTAAGGATAGGGGTCAGCCACACAGAAGTATCAAAGAAGGCTTGTCCAAAGCAGAGCTACGGACATAGATCCCGTCTGGGGTGAGTATGGCATACAGCAATTGGTCAATGGCCGGTTCACACTACCCACTAATCTACGTCCCGGAGCCAGTGGCAGGGCTGAGCAAAAAGCTGCCACCACCCGTTCCCCGCTACCGTTGCCAGTCTCTACCTGAGAAACCTAGAGCGAAGAAGACGCATTTGGGGGTGCTGATCGCGGAAGGCACTGCTGGTTTGACTCTGTGGCTTTCAGCGCTAGCAGTGATGCAAGGCGCAGCTATCAGTTTGGGTGGTGTGTTTCTGGGCCTAATGCTGCTGGTGATCCGCATCCAGATTGCTCAGAACCGGGCGCACAAGGCTCAGGTGAAACGCTATCAGGAGGCTGTACGGTCACACCTCATGGTGGAAAGCTATCGACGGGAGGCCTATCGGGAGATGGTACGGGAGCGCGAAGAGATTCTTAATGATCCCAGTCGCTTGAGTGCTTACCGACGTCAAATCCTCAACGATGCGCTTAGTTCCATTCAGTGTTTTCGCAACCCTGCGGCTGATTGGCAAGAACCAGAAAAGGCTTATGAGTTTCGCTTTCTAAATTATCTGGAACGGTATTTTCCAGGGCGGGTATATCGGGGCAACTTGCTCCTTGTGCCTGATCTGCCGCCGGATTGTGTTTTGGATTTTGCTTACATCGATACGGTTACAGGCATACATATCAATATTGAAGTGGATGAGCCTTTTTTCCTGGATGCTAGTACGGGCTCTTGCGAACCACGCAATTTTGTCGGCAGTTCTGATTTGCGCGACAAACTACTGGCAGATAAAGGCTGGATCGTGATTCATTTCGCAGAGGAACAGGTCATTCGCGCACCCAAGAGTTGCTGCAAGGCTGTGGCGTTGACCATTGCTGACCTCACTGGCAATCAATTTTTGCTAGCTGCTTTTGAAGATATTCCTAAGCTGCAACCGGTACCGCGTTGGACAGCGGAAGAGTCGATGCGCATGGCAGTAGAGGAGTTTCGTTCTCGAAAAGCTCAGAAGAAGGCAGCGGGTGTCAAGTCACGCTTGCTACCCGATCAGTCCCGAGCAGGAATGTCGTAGTTGTAATCGAGAAGTTCTGATCCAGAAAGAGTTAGCCCAAAATTCTATTTAGAGCATTTGCGGCTTAGCACTAGCTGCCCATTGCCAAGCCGATACATACCCTCACTTTTTACTACTGGATCGCCAATCTGCTAAGAACGATTGCTGCTGGCTAAATTGTTGGCAGCAGAGGAATTGTGCAGGTTTCAAATGTAGAACTTGACCTTGCTGGTGTGGCTTCTGACCTTGGGACTCAGAGAACCAGGCTTTTGGTCTTTAGTCCCAGAGTTTTGGTCCAGCACACCAAGCTTCTCATTCAGCTCCCCAAAGTTCTGATCTTTAGCTGCAAGCTTTTGATCGAGGACAACAAGCTTTTGATTGAACTCCCCAGAATTCTGGCGAAGCTCTCCAAAGTTTTGTTCTAGCTCACCAAGTTTCTGATCTAGCACCCCACACTTTTATTCCAAGTTTCAAGCCTTATGATCAACCTCACCGACCTCAACTCAGAGAAACCAGCTCTGCGCTTTGTGCTCGTTGGCTCATGACAAGCGGTGTAAGACAACCGCCTACGATTGCGGCAACTGGGCTTTGCTGAGCTGCACGAGTGGAATCCACCTTAGGCCATTGCCAGTCATCCCAATTGAGTGGTTAGTGTTCTCATTCGCGCGATTACTGGCTAGAGCAAGCTGAGGGCTTAACTCTCAGCTTGCTCCGCTCCTTCCCGTTCAAGTCGCTCCCTTAGCAGAGACTGTGCCAATTAACCTTGCCAACCAGGGCTCAGGCAATTGCAACTCTATCTAGCTGATTGCGGAAGCTGGCAAACGATAGGTTGATGAAACCATCATCTGAGTTGCCGTTAGCAGCCCGACCATCATATCCCCAGGGATTGCGTAACACGACCCGTTGTTGACCATTGCTGCTGACATAGACGTTGGTGATTGAGTAGGCGTGCAAGCCCACGATATCTCTTGTAGCAGGTTCTCTATAGCGGCCCACAGAGATGAATCGATTGTTGGTGAACGCGCTTTGCAGTTGGCCAAAGCTGATCTCACCTGTATTGAACACACTGGGTCTGCGTCCAGTTACAAACTCTAGAGGCCGTTCTATCTGATCGCCATTGCCAATCAACTCGTAGCCAGGTCTACCGTTGTACCACTCTTGCCACTGCGCATAAGCCCGCGTCACTAGCGGTGTCCAAAGCACATTATTGGGGTTATTGGGATTAGCACTGCCGCTAGCCTGTGCTCCAAACAATTCTCCATTGAACACCGCTAGACGACGATCTACCGTTTCATACTCCGCCTTGCCATTGGAGAAAAAGCGCACCGCATAAGAGCCATCACCGTTGTCTGTAATCATGCTGTTAACTACAGCGCTGCTGGTATTGCCAAAGCCATTAACTTGAGGTCCGAAGGTTGCTCCCAAAGCAGCCAAAAAAGTGCAATCTCCTAAGTCGCGCTGGTCAATATCGCCGATGCGAGCCAGACCTGAAGGGCCAAATAGATTGCCCTGAACCTGTACATGGGTCAGAGGATACTCATTAAACTGTGGCGTGGGGGTATAAGTGCCCAAGAACCAGCGACCTACGTTAGATCCAAAGAGACTGGCGGACATATTGCTACTGGTTCCTTCCACAACTTGAGCAGCAAGCCAGCGAACTGGATTACTCATCCTGAAGCGGTTATTGGTATTGACCAGAGCCCACAGGTCAGCCTGCTCATTCACATCAATAATTGAGTCATCCTGCACACTGCGGAAGATAGACAGCATATCGTTACGGCTGAAATTGCTATCAGCCGCGAGATTACGTGCCTGAAACACAACATCCGAATCCCTTAGATTCTGAGCAAACCAATCGCTTGGAGCAGTTGAAGATAAACCCAATGTATAGAGCGTATTGGCATTGCGGTGAGAATTCACACGGACATAGTAGACCCCTGCATCTAAGGAGAGATCGAGCGTTTCTGAGCGAAGACCACTGTTCGTCGATCTAGCCACTACCGAACCTCTGCTATTAAGCACAAACAGATCGGCATCGGCTCTGAGATTGGTGAGTGACAGATCGAGAGCGCTGTTCTGTCCTAGCTGGAAGCGATAGTAGTCAGTAGAGTCAATACCGCTAACCGCTTCGGTTCTGTAGCGGTTTTGGTTATAGCCTGGGGAACCAAGGTTTGAGGCGGTGTTGAGCGCACTACCAGGATCCGAACGTGAATTTCCACTCCAGTAGCTTAAAGCGTAGCCGGTGCTAGCATTTTCCCAAGCGGTAACCTCGATATAGTAACTGCCCGCAGCTAAGTTACGGCTGATCCATTCAGCTTGAGTCCCATCAGCTACAGAACTAGCAATCACATTGCCTTGACTATTCAACAAGCGCAGGTCAGCATCGCCAGTCAAACCGTGCAGCGCAAGATTAAAACGACCCGCCTGGGTTAACTGGCAGCGATAAACATCACTGGTATCATTAATATCAACAAACTCGCGGCGAATCCCCACCAAACTGCCCCTGCCACCCCCAAGGTTTGAGGCCGTTGCCAACGTAGAGCCAGGATCAGCTGCTGTTCCAACTCTGGGTGCGTTAGCAGTGACTAAACGATGGTTGGTGAGCGGATCCGAGCTTGAATTACCAACCAGAGCAGCACTTGCAACATTGCCAGTCAGCGCATCAACTTCAACTCTGGCCGTTGATGCACCCACTCGATGATTTCCAGTATTGATAGCTCTAATATCTAAGAGGTTGGCACTGCTCTGGTTAATACCCGTCAGAGTATCCTCATCCGCAGAAGTATAATTAAGCAAAGAGTGGCTTTCGGAACTGAAGCCAACAGAGTTTCGAGTTGAGGTATTAGCTAGTGAGGCCGTTCCCTCTAAGCCAGAATCGGGACTCAGGTTAGAGGTTCCTATGGTTGAGGAACCGAGGCCAACCGTTGAATATAGAACACTGCTAGAGTCAGAAACCGATAAATCACTGTGCATGTTAAATTCCCTGCTGGCTCGTAAGGGTTAGTGGAACAGGCGTTAGCTAATTCTTTGACTCACGCAATCGATATGGTAGAGAGCGACACTAACTATTGCATTGACAGCAGCGGCAATTCGCTTTCCAAATCTGGAAAGCGAAACTCATTTTTTGGAAAGCTTGCTACAAAAACGCAGCAAGCTTGGCGCCCTCGCCAAGCTTGCTCAACTCATGCCAAAGCCTCACTCAAGCTGGTTTTTAAAAACATTTGCGGCTCAAGACAACCTGACCGTTGCTTAAGTGATAAGCGGCATCCGGCTCCTCGATTGGGTCGCCCACTTGCCAGGGCCGATTGTTGATTTCTAGGCTGTTATTAGAGGAGGGGACTGTGTAGGTTTCAAAGGTTGAGCTTGATAAGTCATTTGGAAGTACCGGTAGACCGCCTGCACCTGTCACAGTGAATTGACCACTTTGCTGATCGCTATGGGCAATGCAGCTGTTGGCGAGCAGAGTGCTGGTGTCAATTAGATTAGCCGGTAGCTGCGTCAGGCTGTTTTGCAAAAAGTTGGTATCCGGTAAGAGAATGCTCCCAGAGGCAAGCCTACCTGCGGCGTTGATATCAACTCGGCCATTGCGGTCGAGTGTGAAAGGATCTGTGCCAGGAGGAGCGGGTTGATAGCGGAAGCCGAAGAAAGCGGAGGTGTTGAGGATAACGTTGCCGCCTCGACCACCTTGAGCAAGGGCCACAATATCACTGTCATCGAAGGCCAAGATTGAGTCCGCATTTAGCGTAATATTGCCGCCACCGCCTGGGCCGCTGTTGACGAAGGTGGTGATGTTACTGTCATTTCTCAAGAGAATATCGCCAGCCGTTATGTCGATGTCGCCACCTTCGTCAACAGCGGCAGCTGTTGAGATGTTGCCGTTATTCATCTGTAGAATGTCGCGGGCGTTGATCAAGATCTTGCCTGCGTTTCCCGCGCCAGAACTTCTGGCACTTAGGAAAGCTCGATCCATGACAGACACAGAGCTGGCAGTGATGCGGATGTTTCCGCCCGCTCCCACTCCGTCCGCTTCCACACTGCTACCAGCTGCACTCCTGCGTCCATTGCTGCCGACACCACTGAAACTCACTGCCCCTTCAGCGTCAATTACGACACTGCCTGCTCTGCCTCTACCTCTGGTAACGGCACTTAGGAAGGCGCCATCCGTGACAGATGCAGAGCCAGCAGTGATGCGGATGTTTCCGCCCGCTCCCACTCCGCCCGCTTCCACGCTGCTGCCCGCTGCACTACTACGTCCATTGCTACCGACACCACTGAAACTCACTGGCCCTTCGGCATCAATCTCTACATTCCCGGCTCTGCCTCTGCCTCTGGTAATGGCATTCAGTTGAGCCCCGTCTGTGACAGACACAGAGCCAGCAGTGATGCCGATGTCCCCTCCGACTCCGACTCCGCCCACTTCCACATTGCTAAAGGCCCTCCCGTTATCAAATGTGACTGCCCCTTGAGCAGCAATTTCCACATTGCCAGCTTTGCCTCTGCCTCTGGTTCTGGCAGCCAGCACAGCTCCATCTGTGACAGCAACAGAGTCAGCAGTGATGCGGATGTCTCCTCCGACTCCGACTCCGCCCTCTTCCACACTGCTGAAGGCCCCACTAATGACCCCATTGCTGCCGACGCCACTGAAACTCACTGCCTCTTGAGCACCAATCACGACATTTCCTGCTCTGCCTCTACCTCGGGTAACGGCACTTAAGAAGGCGCCATCGGTCACCGCTACAGAGCCAGCCGTGATGCGGATGTCTCCTCCGACTCCGACTCCGCCTGCTTCCACACTGCTACCAGCCGCACTCCTGAGTCCATTGCTGCCGACGCCACTGAAGCTCACTGCCTCCCGAGCAGTAATTTCGACATTGCCTGCTCTACCTCTGCCGCGAGTAACAGCACTCAATCGGGACCCACCTGTGACAGACACAGAGCCAGCTGTGATACGGATGTCTCCTCCCTCTCCGACTCCGCCCGCTTCCACGTTGCTGGAGGCAGTGCCGTTATCGAATGTGACTGCCCTTTGAGCGGCAATTTCCACACTGCCTGCATCTCCCTTGCTCAAGGTTTCAGCACTTAATCGAGCCCCATCTGTGACAGATACAGAGTCAGCAGTGATGCGGATATCTCCTCCCTCTCCGACTCCGCCCGCTTCCAACCTGCCAAAGGCCCCACTCCTGACTCCGTTACTGCCGACGCCACTGAAACTCACTGGCCCTTCGGCGTCAATCTGCACATTCCCTGCTCTGCCTGTACCTCTGGTAACGGCATTCAGTTGAGCCCCGTCAGTGACAGCAACAGAGCCAGCAGTGATGCGGATGTCTCCTCCGACTCCGACTCCACCCGCTTCTACATTGCTAAAGGCTCTCCCGTTATTGAATGTGGCTGCCCCTTGAGCAGCAATCTCCACACTCCCTGCTCTGCCTGTACCTCTGGTAATCGCACTTAGGAAAGCTCCATCCGTTACCGCTACAGAGTCAGCAGTGATGCGAATGTCTGCTCCCTCTCCCTTTGCTCCCGCTTCCACACTGCTGGAGGCATTTCCGTTGTTGAAACTCACTGCCCCTTGAGCGTTAATCACAACGCTGCCAGCGCTACCTTGACCAAAGGTACTGGCACTCAATCGAGCCCTATCAGTGACAGATACAGCATTGGCGGCAATCTTGATATCGCCACTATTACCAGTAGCGTTGGGATAGACAAAGTTTCCGACTTCACTTCCTGAGCCAGCAACAGTTAGGACGTCAGTAACTTTGATTTCAATGTCTCCAGCCTGACTATTAACAGAACCTTGCCCTGTGTTTATTCCTGCTACGAGGCGACTACCACCTGAGACATTGAGATTTCGTGCATCAACAGCAATACTGCCACCGTTTGCAGCAACAACATCTAATACAGATTGGTTAACAAGGGACACATCTGCACGGGTGAGATTATCAGGGAAACTCAAACGCAAATCATTACCAGTGGCACTTAGCCCAACGGTTCCTGCTCCTGCCACTCCTCCCAATTCAATTCGTCCTCCCTCAGAACTCCCAGCAACCAGAATGCTGTTGTCTAAACGAATATCGCCCCCTAATAACAGCAAGCTACGGCCTTCAGAAACACTTAGCGTCGCACCTACAGATCGAATCGGCTGAGCAGGAATTTGGCTGAACAGAAAAGCTGAAGGATTGATCGACAGTAAAGGACTAGCAGCATCAACCGGTGAAGTCAGAGAGAATTCTCCGCCACCAGGAAAGCCAAGGGCATTTGCAGTTGTCGCAACAAATGAACCGCCAATATTGAGTTGAGCACCAGCTCCAAAGACAATGCCAGCAGGATTGATCAAAAAGAGATTGGCAGTTCCTTGAGATTGGATTCGACCCTGAATGTTTGACGGGGTTCTGCCTGTGACTCGAGCCAGGATGTTAGCAATGTTGGAGGCATTTTGAAAGTATGCAATGCTGCCAGCTGGGACATCAAAGCGACTGAAGCTGTGGAACAAGTTTCTGTTGCCAACGGTTGTGCCACCGGTGATTCGATAAGTTGTGCCATTAACCCTGACCGAGGTTCCTATTGAGGGGTCAGCAGTGACTTGAGCAAGAGCACTGTTTGCTACTCCAACAATTCCTGAAGTCAAGGCTAGAAAACTGGCTAGACTCAACCGAAAACCGTGTTTACACCCATTATGAGCAGCCACAGAAACTTCCTCCTCAGCTAGTTAGATGTTTTGCGATGGGAGAACCAGCAATTTAGAGGCAATTCAGTTCAGAAAATCATACCAATCACATTTGAGGTTACTCGATACCGCAGGTTTCAGAGCCAGCAAGCACTGGCAAAGAGTCACAAGAAATATTGCGGCAGGGCTTGACCTGACTGGAGCAGTGGGTGTAGTGTTCTCGCTTAGTTCTCGCGGTGGAGCGCTGCTTAGGAGTTGGACTAGAACTCCTAGGCAGCTAACCCCAGAGCTGTTCAGGCCAGCCTAAGGGCTAGGGGGAGTTTAACACTGCCCTGCTCACTTGGTTTGGGCGATTCAGCCTGGCTGCCAAACCAACAGAACCGGGGGTGATTCCTTGTGAATTGCCCCCTCCAAATCCCATTCCTATTTCTGGAGCTTTCCATGCGTCTGACCTGCTTACTTCAGCCGCAGCTGTGCATTTCTTTGACCCAAATTTCTCGTTTTCTTGGCATTGCTCAAGACCTGATTTGTCGCACCGAACATTGGCCTCACCAGTTGTTTGTGCATCGCAAAGACCGGGGCGGACAGTTCATTAGCTATCGCGTTTTTGCGGAGTGGGTGGAAGCCTGTGCTCAATCGATCCGCGCTTGTGCTGACCTGCGGGTGCTCGATTGGCTAGGCGAGGTGATCCGGGCTGAGTGCCAGCGTTTCACTTATCCCGACTCGGTGGTTGAGCAGTGGCGGCAACAGTGGCGGCAGCGTCACTATCACCTGCGTACCCAAAGCCATTGACCTTGCTAGCGTTGCGCTCTGGCCTTGGGCTTGAGAGAACCAAGCTTCTGATCTTCAAACCCAAAGTTCTGATCCAAGACTCAATGCTTCTGCTTTAGCTCCCCAAGTTCCTGCTTTAGCTCCCCAAGCTTCTGCTTCAGCTCCCCAGAGTTGTTATTTAGCTCCCCAGGATTCTGCTTTAGCTCCCCAAAGTTCTGATCTAGCTCCCCAACCTTCGACTCCCTGTCCCCAAACTTATGATCAACCTCACCGACCTCAACTTAAAGAAACCAGCCCTGCGCTTTGTGCTCATTGGCCCACGACAAGCTGTGCAAGACAACCGGCTAATCTTGCGACAACTGGGCTATGCCGAACTGCACGAGTGGAGCCCGCCTCAAGCCATTGCCAATCATCCCGATCAGGTGATCAGCATTCTCATTCGCGCGATCGCTAGTTAGAACAAGCATTAGCAACCCCACTACGCCGCCCTTAGAGATTACGTGACACCACCATGTTTAGGCAGCCAGTTGCACAAGCGCTTCCGGCCCTGTTTGCTGAAGCTGCTCTTGCAGCCAATTTTCAAACAGCTCATCTAGTAAGCGCTGACGCATCGTTTCATCGAGCCGAGCACGGACCAGCTTTTCTAAACGCACAACCACAAACCATTCAGCCAAGCGGAAGGGCAACCAGAGTTGTCCTGGTCGGCTCACCGAAAGAACCCGCGCAAGGACAGCGGGCAGCGCCTTGAGTTCACCCGGACCATTGATGCCGCCGGTCTCAGCCTCTGGTCCTTCGGAGTATTGGCGGGCCAGCTCAGCAAAAGTCTGCTCCCCTGCCTGAATCCGAAAATAAAGCTCGTGGGCAACACCCGGATCGCGAGTGCGAATCAGAGAGTAGATCACCTGGTCAAAGTCTTGCCTGCGTTGTAGGAAATAGGACTCTAGGCGGTGCCCCCAAGTCACCTGCTTGAACTTCTCAATGCGCAAGTTCCGAGTTGCTAAAGTTTCTAGTTGCTCCAGGGTTAGACAGTGTTGCTCTAGCCAAGCTTGACGAGCAGTTTCAGACTCAAGCTGATTTTGCTCATTAAACTGCTGACAAGCGTTAGCTATCTCTTCAGGCGTGCAATCGATATTAGCAATCGCCCGGTCAATGCACAGTTCGCGGAACAGTTGAGGCAGCATCCGGTAGCTGGCCAACAAAGGAATCATCTGATTCGTAACAGTCATCATCGCTGGCAACCTCTCTATTACACAAAGTTGAAGTAATTACTGTTGAGGCTTAGCTCAGATACATCACTCACCAGAGCAATTAACTCCCCTGGTTGACCATTAGGCTGATTGAGATAGATAGCAGTATCCGCTGCCGCTGAACCGATGCCCCATGAACTCACTTCCAAACTATAGTTAGCTGCTGCACCTCTCAACTGAATTAAGTCTTGCTCAGCACTGAAGTCGGTAATCAGTGCGTAGTCAGTTAGGCCAGGTGCCAAGGCGTTATTGTCATCGTAATAAGCATGGGTACTGTCTCCCAGCACAAAACGATCCTGACCCGTTCCCCCGGTGAGCTGATCAACTTCGCCTAAACCAGGGTTAGCAACACCGCCAAACGTGCCGACGATGACATCATTACCTTTGCCGCCTTCGATCATGTCATTGCCGAAGACGCCGTACAGTGTGTCATCACCGTACCCTCCCACTAGTTGATCTTCGCCACCGTTACCAAAGAGAAGATCAGCTCCCTCACCCCCCATTAAACTGTCGTTGCCGAGTCCTCCATGAAGCGTATCGTCGTTCTTATCGCCCAATAGAATGTCACTGCCTTCTTCGCCGAATAAAAGGTCGTTACCATCACCGCCTTTCAAGATATCGGTATCGAAACCGCCGACTAAAGTATCATTGCCACTATTTCCAAACAGGAGGTCTTGACCGCTACCACCATTTAAGAAATCGTTGCCACTGCCTCCCCACAAAGCGTCATTGCCTAAATCACCGCCTATAACATCATCAGCTCTACCACCGAACAGTTGATCATCACCGCCATTGCCGCGCAGCGTATCATTGCCTCGATTTCCCTCGATGGTGTCGTTGCCTACGCTGCCTTCTAACGCATCGTCACCCTCGCCACCGCTCAAATAAATACCTGCTACTGGAATAGGCAAGGGCTGGGGCTGAGGAAATGGAATAGGAGCTGGGATAGGCAAACTAAAATCGTCAGGTATCTGAATGGGAAGACCTTGTAACCCGGTTTCATTCATTGACATATCAGTAGCCGTGAGTAGTGATTGACTCCGTTTGGTTTAACCATAAAAGAATGCTTCTAATAAAGCAGGCACTTTTAGCGCAAATTAGTTTCCAGATGTGGCAAGGCATTTTTGTTTGACAAATTCAGTTCATAAGAAAACCCCCAGCTATTGCTAGGGGTTAGGGAACTCATTCCAGGTGCTTAGTGATCTTTCGAGCAGCTTAACGGATTAGCTGTAGTAAGCGCCAATCGTATAAGCACCGGTTGCGTTCGGTGCGTAGCTAGTGACAATGGCCATGTAACTATCTTGGTCGCCAAACGTTGGCTGGAAGCTCAAACGAGAGTTGGTACCACCACCACCATCATCATCAAAGCCAACAACCGACTGACTTGCTGAGTTGTAGAGATAGAGGTAAGTATCTAGACCAGTACCACCCATCACATCGACAGTAATGTTAGAACCAGGCGCAACGTTCGTCAATTGATAGAAGTCGTAGTAGTGACCATCGGCTGCGCTGTAGTAGTCACCTTGACCGCCTAAGGTATCAGAGATTGTAGAGTTAACAGGGAGAAATGTGTTCGTCATGGCAGACTCCTTTGTAGTGATGTTTGGCTAGCCAGAGCAGGTTTTGTTTTGTTTGTAACTGCCTGGTCAGCGCTTACATTTATTACGTTAGAGCCAGAGCTTATAGACTGCATTCACTATCACTGCAATTTAGTTGCCAGTTTAGGAAACGCTTCTGACACCTAGAGGCAGGGCTTAAGCATTTGACCCTTGCCTGCGACCGCACACTTGACTGTACTCGTGGCAGTTGAACTCCTAGGTGCCATTCTTTCTTGGTGATTCGGTGCGAGTTCTCATTGGCATTCCCGGCTCAGAACTAACTGCCCATTCCCCAATCGATACAGACCCTGTGGCTCGACAACGGGGTCACCCATCTGCCAGGGGCGATGACTGCTGGTTGGGCTGTTGCTGGTAGAGGGTACGGTATAGGTTTCAAAGGTAGAGCTTGATAAGTCGTTCGGCAGTGCGGGTAGACCTCCTGCTCCTGTGATGGTGAATCTGCCACTTTGCTGATTGCTACGAGCGATACAGCTATTCGCTAGCAGAGTATTAGTGTCAATTAGATTAGCGGGTAGCTGCGTCAAGCTGTTCTGTAGAAAGGTGGTATCAGGGAGAGTAATAATTCCAGAGCTAACCCGACCAGTGGCGTTGACATCAACGCGACCATTGCCATTCAGGGTATCGGGGGCAGTTCCTGAAGAAGCAGGCTGATAGCGGAAACCGAAGAAGACTGGAGTATCAAGGGTAATATTGCCGCCTCGACCATCACGGGCGAAGGCAAGGATATCGCTGTCATTAAAGGCCAAGATAGTGTCAGCGTTTAAAGTAATGTTGCCACCACCACCTGCACCACTAGAGACAAAGGTAGTGATATCACTGTCACCATCAAGGCGAATATTGCCAGCGCTGATGCTAACAGCACCTCCTGAAGATTTGGCAGCAGTTGTTGAGATTACGCTGTTATTAGCGTACAAAGTATCTCGGATGTTGATGAAAACATTACCTGCGTTACCAGGAGTTGTCACTGCGCTGCCTTGATCAGTTCCGCTGCGGCTACTGATGCCTGCATTATTAAGTAAAGACAGGGAATTAGCCTGTATTCGGATATTTCCACCGCTTCCCAAGCCCTGCGTATTTGCCGACACTTCTGCTCCGTCTCGGACAATTAACCGACCAGTATTAATGGTCAAATTGCCAGCATCTTTGAGACTAGTTGCCTCGGTGGACAGGCTGCTAGCACGAGTAAACTGCGCAAGCCCTAGTAGGTTGCTTGAGGAAACACCGCTTCCACTCACCTCTACAGAATCAGAGGCGGTAATGTCTAAATCTCCACCTCGCCCTGTACCGATGGAGGAAGTAGATACCGTTGCTCCGTCACGAATGATTAACCGCCCAGTCCGAATTGCTAAGCTACCCGCATCTCCGGTGGACAGTAGGGAAAGACTTACCAAACCGCTGTTTACCCCGATCACCTCTACGGAATCAGCGGCAGTAACATCTAGGATTCCTCCTCGGCCTCTCGTGAGAGTTTGAAGCGAAGGGTTGTAACCTGAAGTGCTTGTAGTTACTGCCGCTCCACCTTGAATCGTGAGTCGTCCTGTTCGAATCGTTAGGTTTCCTGCATCTCCAGTACTTGTTGTTCTTGTTGTCAAGCTGCTGATATTTCCATCCGAGTCTTGACCCAATACCCTGATAACTTCTGAGGCGACTACAGTCAAATCACCGGCTCGCCCTGCTAGGCCAAAGGTTTCGGTTGATACTCTACCGCCATTACGAATGGTTAGCCGCTCGGTATTGAGCCTAAGATTTCCTCCAAGCGCTGGCTCTAGACCAGAGACAGTATCCAGCAGACGCCCTGTCTCTGCCAGCAGACTACTGGAAAAATAACCCTGCTCGCCATTGTTTGAGCTGCCAACTACTTCTATTTCAGAAGCCCTAATCGTTAAATCTCCACCTCGGCCTCGACCTAAAATTGCAGCCGTAGAGGTTGATACTGTTCCCCCATCTCGAACCCTCAGTTGGTCTGTTGTAAGGGTGAGGTTTCCAGCATCTGCAGCACCGTAAGTTGCGGTGAATAAGCCACTAGGGCTGCCTCCTCCATCCGTACCAATGATCTCTATGGCATCAGAGGCATTCACAGTCAAAGTTCCGCCTCGCCCCTCGCTGAACGTACCAGCTTGCACCTGCGCTCCACCGGCAATCCACACGCGCTCAGCTTCGATTAATAAGTTTCCTGCAGGCCCTGTGACTCTGAGGCTTCCGTCATTATCACCAGCTTGAGCCGATATCGTTGCTCTATCTTGAACAATCAAGTTTCTGGTTTGAACTAGCAGATTTCCACCCGCTCCCGTACCGTCAGTATTCACATATAAACCACTGGGAGCAGAGCCTGAAGCTTCTGATGAGGTTCCATTAACTTCTACAGACTCGGAGGTGCGAATTGTTAGATTTCCTCCATCTCCTGAACCAAGAGTTGAAGCTGATACATAGGCACCATCACGCACGATTAGGTTTCGGCTTGTGATCGTTAGATTTCCTGCATCTTCAGTTCCTCTCGTATCCACTGATAAGACGCTAGGAAACTGTTCGGTTCCTCCCAACACTTCCACATTGTTGGAAGCATTGATCGTCAAAGTTCCACCTCGACCAGTGCTACTAGGAGCAGTACCTACTTCTATTTGTGCCCCATCTCGAACAATTAAATCTCCAGTTGTGATTGCTAAGTTTCCTGAATCCCCAGGCCCTGCCGTTTGTACAAATAAGCCCCCAGGAAAGCCGTTCGATCCCACTCCTGAAAGCTCTACAAAATCTGAAGCAGTCACAGTTAAAGTTCCACCACGGCCCTCACCATTAGTATTGATTCCTACTCCTGAACCGCCTTGAACAATTAACTGATTGGCCCGAATAGAAACTTCTCCTCCCTCTAACGAACCTAAGGTATTGGATACAACACTTGAACCGCCTTCAAGTGTCACTTTCCTTCCCTGGATCTGAACACTGCCTCCGCCTTCACCGCTCACTATCACTGAAGCTTGGTTTGTCAGTGAGACATCCGATCGGGTTGCAGCATTGGGAAATCTTAGGCTGAGATTGTTGTCAGCAGTGTCCAGCCCTACCTCGCCTGGTTCTGCTATTCCTGCCAGCTCAATTCGACCTCCAGCAGCTCCTAAAAAGCTGCCATCTAAAGTCACATCGCCCCCCAGTAGCAACAAACTTTGGCTGGGATAGACCGAGAAGCCTTCTCCAGTTGAACTGACTGTTATTGGACGGGGTGGTTTTAGTGAAGAGATGAAGCCGCTTGGATCGCCGACGATAGACAGTAAGCTGCTAGGACCGCCTGGATTGCTTGCACTGAACTGGCTACCATCCGGCCAGATTAGAGAATCTAAGGTCGTAGCGACAAATGAACCTCGGTTTAAATAACCTACGTCCAGTTGAGCATTAGGACCAAAGATGATGCCGCTTGGATTGATTAGAAACAGATTGACACTGGCGCTTTCAGTGAAAATCAAGCCATTGATATATGAAGCAGAACCACCCGTCACACGAGACAGAATGTTTCTGATATTCGCTGCACTTTGAAAATCAACTCGCTCACCTATATTGAGTCCAAACTTGCCAAAGCTGTGAAAAAGATTGCTGCCAACTGTTTGGCCATCAGCTTGTCGAATCAGGTACCTAGGACCATTAAGAGTTCGAGCAGGTCCAAGCGTGCCATCTAGGGTAATATTCTGGGCTGAAGCACTTTTACAGCCTCCAAACCATCCCGTTAAAGCCAAAGAGCCTGCTAAACCTAAAGGCAAAACGTGAGTGAGCCAGTTATGAGCAATCACAGGAACTTCCTCCTGAGCTAGTTAGGTGTTCTGCTAGACGAGGACCAGCAGTTGAGAGGCAACTCAGTTCAGAAAACTGGACCAATCACACTTGAGATTACCTGATGACTGGGGTTTCAGAGTCAGTAGGCACTGGCAAAGAGTCACAAGAAATATTGCAGCAGGGCTTGACCTGACTGGAGTAGTAGGTGTAGTGTTCTCGGTTAGTTCTCGCGGTGAGGCGCTGCTTAGGAGTTCAAAGACAACTCCTAGGCAGCTAACCCCAGAGCTGTTCAGGCCAGCCTAAGGGCTAGGGGGAGTTTAACACTGCCCTGCTCACTTGGTTTGGGCGATTCAGCCTGGCTGCCGAACCAACAGAACCGGGGGTGATTCCTTGCGAATTGCCCCCTCCAAAACCCATACCTATTTCTGGAGCTTTCCATGCGTCTGACCTGCTTACTTCAGCCGCAGTTGTGCATTTCTTTGGCCCAAATTTCCCGCTTTCTCGGCATTGCTCAAGACCTGATTTGTCGCATCGAACATTGGCCTCACCAGTTGTTTGTGCATCGCAAAGACCGAGGCGGACAGTTCATTAGCTATCGCGTTTTTGCGGAGTGGGTGGAAGCCTGTGCTCAATCGATTCGCGCTTGTGCTGACCTGCGGGTGCTCGATTGGCTAGGCGAGGTGATCCGGGCTGAGTGCCAGCGCTTCACTTATCCTGACTCGGTGGTTGAGCAGTGGCGGCAACAGTGGCGGCAGCGTCACTATCACCTGCGCACCCAAGGCCATTGACCTGCTAGCGTTGCGCTCCGGCCTTGGGCTTGAGAGAACCAGGTTCTTGATCTTTAAACCCAAGCTTCTGATCTTCAACTCCAAGCTTCTGCTTTAGCTCCCCAAAGTTGTTATTTAGCTCCCCAGGATTCTGAT
Source organism: Leptolyngbya sp. FACHB-261 (assembly GCF_014696065.1). Taxonomy (NCBI): domain Bacteria; kingdom Bacillati; phylum Cyanobacteriota; class Cyanophyceae; order Leptolyngbyales; family Leptolyngbyaceae; genus Leptolyngbya; species Leptolyngbya sp. FACHB-261. The sequence continues at coordinate 446,273 of NZ_JACJPL010000015.1, forward strand.
CCAAGGCACCAAGCTTCTGGCTCAGCTCCCCAGAGTTGTTATTTAGCTCCCCAGGATTTTGATCCAAGGCACCAAGCTTTTGACTTAGGACACCAACCTTCAACATTCAACCCATGCTCAACCTCAACGATCTCAACCCCGACAAACCTGCTCTGCACTTTGTGTTGATTGGTCCACGACAAGCCGTGCAAGACAACCGCCTAATTTTGCGACAACTGGGCTATGCCGACCTGCACGAGTGGAGCCCGTCGCAAGCCATTGCCAGTCATCCCGGCTGGGTGATCAGTGTTCTGATTCGGGCAATTACCTGACCCTTGCAACCGACCTACTCAACAGGGCAGATCGCACTAGTTCAATTCCGCTCGGCCACTTCTCCAGGTTCAGCCTGCATCAGAAACAAACGCATTGGCTCCAGACGCACTCGCCAGGGCAACGGTTGATTCTTGATCAAGGCCCACTTGTCCTTAAACACTTCCGCTTGCAAGTGATAGTCCTCAGCATGATGAGGTGGCGTGTTCAGCTTCAGATACAGCGTAAAGCGATGGGGCGTTTCGCTCGCTTGAATCAGCCAGCAAGGGAAGGTGTTGTCTTGGTCTGGGCTATCGGTGAAAGTCAAATGATGAGCGCGAATGCCGATATAACTGAGGCCATCAGGCAGAGGTTCAACCACCCGCAAACTACAGTCCCAATCCAAAGCCTCAATCCATTGCGGCGACAGTGACCGAGCACGTGAGAAGTTTTTGCAGCCAGTCAGTTGAGCCACCGTATAAGTGGCTGGCCGCTCAAAAATGGCTTGCTTAGGACCATCAGCGATCACTTTTCCCTGCGAGAGAATTAGCAAATTCTGACAAACTCGATAGGCTTCTTCTAAGGTATGGGTCACAAACAAAGTCACGCCGCGATAGCTGTTCAGAGTTACGCTGAGCTGCTTCTCAACCTGGCTGCGCAAATGAGTATCCAGCGCCGAAAAGGGCTCATCCAGTAACAAAGCCTCCGGTTCAATTGCCAAAGCCCGAGCCAGGGCTACCCGCTGTTGCTGACCACCAGAAAGTTGATGTGGATAGCGCGTTTCTAGCCCCTGCAATTGCACCAAAGCCAATTGTTCAGCGATGCGTCGCTCCTGCTCTGCCTTGGGTAACTTCTGTAAGCCAAAGCCCACATTCTGGGCAACGGTCAGGTGAGGAAAGAGTGCGTAGTTCTGAAACAGAAAACCAATATTGCGGTCTCGGCTAGGTAAATTGATGCGCTTTTGCGAGTCGAACAAAACGCGACCATTGAGGACGATTCTGCCCCGTGTTGGTGTTTCAATACCTGCAATGCAGCGGAGAACCATGCTTTTGCCCGCACCAGAAGCACCCAGCAATCCCAGCGGCTTGTCACCAGTGCGAAAGGAAACTTCTAATGTAAAACCGGGCAGTTTCTTTTGAATATCAACGAGAAGTTCCACGCTAGCCTCTCCGTGCTTGAGTCATCAAAAAGCGACGAGGCTGAGACCAGTAATTCAAGGCAATAATCACCCCCGATGACAGCACCAAAATGAGCAGCACCCAAAACATGGCCTGTTGCAAATCGCCTCCTTCTGAGGCAAAGAAAATGGCTAGAGGCATGGTTTGAGTTTGGCCAGGAATGTTGCCCGCCAGCATCAACGTGGCTCCGAATTCACCCAGAGCACGGGCAAAGGCCAGGATAGTACCCGCCAAAATTCCTGGCCAAGCTGAGGGCAATGCCACCCGCCAGAAAGTCATCCATTCAGAAGCCCCTAAAGTACGCGCCACTGCCAACAAATTAGGATCGATTTGCTCAAACGCACCCAGTGCCGTGCGGTACATTAAAGGAAAAGCAACCACCGTAGCCGCAATGACGGTCGCAGGCCAGGAAAAAATAATCGTTACGCCCACCAGCTCCAGCAACTTGCCGAGGGGACCATTTCTACCAAACAAGAGCAACAAAATAAAACCCACCACAGTCGGCGGCAACACCAGGGGCGACGTGAGCAGGCCATCAATCAGCCCCCTAGCCTTACCCCGATAGCTGGTCATCCAATAGGCTGCGGCCAATCCCAGAAAGAAAGTAATCAGAGTTGCCGTCAGAGTTGTCTTTAGCGAGAGCCACAGGGGCGATAGATCCAATGCCATTTTCGATCTAGCAATCTGATAGGACCAAAATCAGCTTCAGCCGTTGATGCTTCAGCTCGCTGTGGTGAAGCCGTATCGCTCAAACGTAGTTCTAGCGCGTGGACTAAATAGGAATTGCACAAAGTCTCTGGCCGCTTCCGGACTGCGGCTACTTTTAATCACAGCAACGGGATAAACGGCGGGCGAATGGGAATTGGCCGGGGCGAAGGCAGCAATTCTGATTCGGTTTGATTGTCTGGCATCAGTCAGGTAGACAATACCAGCATCAACATTGCCAGTTTCCACATAGCTCAAAACCTGGCGCACATTCTGGGCCAACACCAATTTGGGTTGAACTTGTTGGGCAATTCCCAGCGAATTGAGAACTTCCTGCGCATATTGTCCTGCCGGTACACTTCTCGGCTCACCGATTGCAATACGCCGGACTCCAGCACTGGCCAAATCTCTAAAATTAGTAATGCCCGAAGCATTTTTAGGCGTCACCAGAACCACGCGATTGCTCAGTAGATTGCGTTGGGTTCCGGGCAGTAAAAAATCTTTAGCTCGTAGAGCTTCCATCTGCCGGGAGCCTGCGGAGACAAATATATCAACAGGCGCACCTTGTTCAATTTGCTGTTGCAAAGCACCAGATGCACCAAAGTTATAAGTCAGCGTGACATTCGAACGGTTCTGTCGATACAGACGTTGAACATCTTGCAATGCGTTAGTTAGGCTGATAGCGGCTGAGACTGTCAGATTGACTGGTCGCGCTGGTTGAGAGCGAACGAGAGACCCACCCAACAACTGCCCACAAACCACCACTAAGAGCGCAGTCAGGGCAAAACCGCTCAACCAACGAGATACAAATCTTCTACTCATGACAATGCCGCATTGTTGTACCCTTCATATTCTCCTCCCTACGAACTTTCTTAATCATTACCGGAGCCTCTAAGCAGACAAAACTCCTAGTCGAAATTTGTTGACTGTCTTCCGAAAAAACCACCAGCTTTTCCGCTAGTCTTTCTACAATCAGCACCTTGAAGCGTTGAGGCAGCAGCATGGGTCACGAGCCAATCATCCTAGGCATTGTCGGTGACAGTGCTGCGGGCAAAACCACAATCACCAGCGGTATTGCTGCGATTCTAGGGAGCGAAGACGAAGTCACGGTCATTTGCACCGATGACTACCACAAGTACGACCGGCAACAGCGGGCAAAACTAAACATTTCGGCTTTACACCCTGACTGTAATTACCTCGATATCATCGAGCAGCACTTAGCTCTACTCAAGCAAGGCCAGCCAATCCTCAAGCCGATCTACAACCACAGCACCGGCACCTTCGATCCTCCCGAATACATCAAGCCTGGACGCTTCGTAGTAGTTGAGGGCTTGCTGGGCTACTCGACTCGCCGAGCACGCGATTGCTTCGATGTGAAAGTCTACCTGGCCCCGCCAGAGTCTCTGCGTACCAAATGGAAAGTCAAGCGGGACACCGGCAAGCGGGGCTACACCACTGAACAAGTCTTGGAGCAACTGCGCAAACGCGAAGATGACTCCGAGCAGTTTATTCGACCCCAACGCCAATGGTCAGATATGGTTGTGAGCTTCTATCCTTCCAGCGAAGCTGACGAAGAAGCCGGAGCAAACCTGAACGTGCGTCTCGTCCTGCGTCCGACCCTGCCCCATCCCGACCTCAGTGAAGTGCTGCGCCGTAGTGAAACTGCCAGTGCTCCCCCCGCCGTCCGCCTGACCCTAGACCGCGACTGCAACAAGCCTGTGGATACTCTGGAAATTGATGGGCATGTGCGCGACGAGAAAGCCTACGAACTGATGGACTTGCTGTGCAACAGCGCTCCCTATGGGGACCGACTGCGCTGTTGTATAGATATGGGCAGCTTTACGGGCACGACGGGAGAGCAGTTGCGTAGTCACCCCCTGGCACTCACGCAATTGCTAATCGCCCATCACCTGCTCAAAGCCGCTCATGAAGTTCATTGAGAGTGAGCTGAGCAAGTGAAGCCAGCCGCTGAAGTCAATCCGCTAAAGCCAATCTATCAAGCCCCGACTGAATCAAGACTTGATCAGTCAGGGCTTGATCAGTTTGATGTCGTTTCTGGGCAGCCTGACATTATAAGCTCCTGCAGATCCTGTCAGTTCTAACGCAGCTGATTCTGACACTCCGGTTCTAAGGCTGGCACGATACTTGTCGGTTATTTCGGACCAGTCTTGGGCCACTTACCTTGGCCAGTCCCATAGAGCCAGTTACCTAGAGCAGGTTACTTCGGGTAGTCCCTGCCTACTTCTCACTCAAAGCTGAGATCAAACATGAACGCGAAATTTCTCCAGACGATTGGTCTAATCGCCGTGGGTGCCTTTCTGGTCTACACCATTGCTCACTACGCTGACGACGCAGCCTATAGTCTCTGGAGATCGATGTCGTATCTCCGCTATTCTCTGATGGCAATGTTCCACTCTCTCTGGAAGTTGCTGGCCTTTGCGGTGGTAGCCTTTGCCCTGTGGAAGGTTTTCTTCAGTCGTTAGCGAGCAAGAACAATACTTAGTTAAGCCATTTAAGCGGAGCCGAGGTTGCGCTTGAGAAATAATAGAGTGTTCTCTCTTGTCCTAACCTGATTGGGGCTTCTGCTATGCCCGGTTTGGCCCGTTTCAAACCCCTGAAATTCTGGCTGGGTCTGGTCCTGGGCTGTTGCCTGGTGCTTAGTGCTGGGCTTGCCCGTGCCCTTGACCCGGCCCAAGTGGATTCATCCATGACTACGGATCCAGTTCCCGCTCAGCATCAACTGGGTCAACAGATTTATCTAGATACCTGCGGGGCTTGCCATGTGGCTCTACCGCCAGCGGTCATGCCTACCGAAACCTGGCGACGACTAATCCAAGACTCTCAACATTACGGCCAGATTATTAACCCGCTCGTGGATCCCTCGCGGCTATTGGTCTGGAATTATCTTCAGCTTTACTCACGGGTAGGGCCGAAAGAGGATCCCATCCCTTACCGCATCGCGGAATCCCGCCCGTTTAAAGCGCTGCATCCAGAGGTGCAGTTACCGCAACCCCTGAAGCTAGAGAGTTGTGCAACCTGCCACCCTGCCGCCCCTCGTTTCAACTTCCGCGCCCTGTCACCTGAATGGCAGTAAAACACCCAGTAAAAGACCGGGTTTTGCCGCTTTCAGCGTTCGGCTCTCCCTAAAGCAGCTCAAAGCGGCTGAGTGGTAGCATTGGGACAGTCTGTCACACACGCTCACCTACACGCTCACCTAGAGGTGAGGCTCTCGGTCAAACTGCCATGTTGAAAACTCTGCTGGGCGATCCCAACAAGCGCAAGCTCAAGAAATACCAGCCCGACGTGGTTGAAGTTAATCTCCTGGAAGCGGAGATTAAGGCACTGTCGGATGTGGACTTGCAGGCTAAGACCGCAGAGTTTAAGCAGCGTCATGCCAAAGGCGAGAGCCTCGATGATCTGTTGCCTGAGGCCTTTGCAGTGGTGCGCGAAGCTGCAAGCCGGGTACTGGGCATGCGTCACTACGATGTGCAGCTGATTGGCGGCATGGTCCTCCACGACGGCCAGATTGCTGAGATGAAGACGGGCGAAGGCAAGACGCTAGTTTCGACTCTACCCGCTTATCTAAATGCCCTCTCTGGCAAGGGAGTCCACGTCGTTACGGTCAACGACTACTTGGCACGCCGTGATGCTGAGTGGATGGGCCAGGTCCACCGCTTCCTGGGCCTGACCGTGGGGCTGATCCAGCAGGGCATGAGCCCACCAGAGCGCAAGAAGAACTATGCCTCCGATGTAGTTTATGCCACCAACAGTGAGTTGGGCTTCGACTACCTGCGCGACAACATGGCGACCTCGATGGAAGAGGTGGTGCAGACGCCCTTCAACTTCTGCATCATCGACGAGGTGGACTCGATTCTGATTGACGAGGCCCGTACGCCCCTAATTATTTCGGGCCAGGTTGAGCGGCCCACCGAGAAGTACATGCAGGCAGCAGCAGTTGCTGCTCAATTGAAGAAAGGTAAGGAAGGTGACGACGAGGACTATGACTACGAAGTCGATGAAAAAGCCCGTAACGTTCTCCTGACCGACGAAGGCTTCGAACGGGCCGAACAACTGCTGAGCGTCACAGACCTGTTTGACCCCAAAGATCCCTGGGCGCACTATATCTTCAACGCTGTTAAGGCCAAAGAACTGTTCGTTAAAGACGTGAACTACATCGTCCGGGGCGACGAGGTGGTCATTGTTGATGAATTTACGGGACGGGTTATGCCCGGTCGGCGTTGGAGTGATGGCCTGCACCAGGCGATTGAAGCCAAAGAGCGGGTCGAGATCCAGAACGAAACCCAGACCCTAGCCACAATCACTTACCAAAACTTCTTCCTGCTCTATCCCAAGCTGTCGGGTATGACCGGCACTGCCAAAACAGAGGAAGCTGAGTTTGAGAAGATCTACAAGCTAGAAGTCACGATCATTCCCACCAACCGATTCACAGGTCGTAAAGACCTGTCGGACGTCGTCTACAAGACGGAAGAGGCGAAGTGGAAGTCAATTGCAGAAGAGTGTGCTGAAATGCACACGACCGGACGTCCGGTACTGGTGGGTACGACTAGCGTTGAGAAGTCTGAGTACCTCTCCCGTCTCTTGCAAGCCAAGAGTATCCCGCACAACCTACTCAACGCTAAGCCAGAGAACGTGGAGCGCGAGTCCGAAATTGTGGCTCAGGCCGGTCGCAAAGGCACCGTCACGATTGCCACCAACATGGCAGGCCGAGGAACCGACATCATTCTGGGTGGTAACGCCGACTACATGGCCCGCCTGAAAGTGCGTGAATACTTCATGCCCAAGATGGTGCGCCCCGAGGATGATGATCCTATGTCTTTCCTGCGCTCCAGTCCCACTGGGGGGGGGCAGGGCTTTGCACCAGGCCGCAAAGTGAAGTCCTGGCGGGCTTCCCCAGATATTTTCCCCACCAAGATTTCGCCAGCAGCAGAGAAGCTGCTCAAGGACGCAGTAGACTTTGCTGTGCGCGAGCGCGGCGAACAGAGTGTTCCTGAGCTAGAAGCCGAGGAAATCATTGCCGTTGCCGCAGAGAAAGCTCCCACTGAAGATCTGGTGGTGACCAATCTACGGGAAGCCTACAAACGCATCAAGCAGGAGTATGAGGAGTTCACCAGCCGGGAGCACGATGAAGTGATTCAGCTTGGTGGCCTGCATGTGATCGGCACTGAGCGTCACGAGTCTCGCCGGATCGACAACCAGTTGCGAGGCCGCTCTGGACGTCAAGGCGACCCTGGCACTACCAAGTTCTTCCTGAGCTTGCAAGACAATCTGCTGCGCATCTTTGGTGGCGAGCGAGTAGCGGGCATGATGGACGCCTTCCGAGTCGAGGAAGACATGCCCATTGAGTCTGGTCTGCTGACCCGCAGTCTAGAAGGCGCTCAGAAGAAAGTCGAGACCTACTACTACGACACCCGTAAGCAGGTATTTGAGTATGACGAGGTAATGAACAACCAGCGTCGTGCCATCTACTCCGAGCGCCGCCGAGTGTTGGAGGGGCAAGATCTCAAGTACCGGGTGATTGAGTATGCAGAAAGAACCATGGATGACGTCATGGAAGCATACATTAACCCTGACCTGCCGCCGGAAGAGTGGGAGCTGGAGAAACTGGTCAATAAGGTCAAGGAGTTTGTTTACCTCCTAGCGGACCTGGAGCCCGACCATCTGCGCGACATGAATGTCAGTGAGCTGCAAGCTTTCCTGCATGAGCAGGTGCGCATTGCTTACGAGGCCAAAGAAGCTCAGATTGATGCCATCCAGCCCGGTTTGATGCGTCAGGCGGAGCGCTTCTTTATCCTTCAGCAAATCGACACGCTGTGGCGGGAGCATTTGCAGGCGATGGATGCGCTGCGTGAGGCGGTAGGCTTGCGTGGCTACGGTCAGAAAGACCCTCTAGTGGAGTACAAGAGCGAAGGCTACGAGCTGTTCTTGGACATGATGGTTGACATTCGTCGTAACGTTGTTTACTCACTGTTCCAGTTCCAGCCGCAAATTCAACCTGCAGAAGCGGCTGCATCCAGAACCGTCTGATTCGGTTGGTTAAATCCCTAAAAAAGGCTCCTGATACTGTTGAGTATCAAGAGCCTTTTTTCATAATGGCTATGATTGCTGTTGTCAGAAGAATAAACCTAATCCTCCCGCAGCATCCGTTGCAGCATTGGGTTTAGTGTGTGATAGGCTCGCCAGAGTATAAAGGCACCCATAACCAAGCCAAATCCACCTGTAGGCGATGATAGAAGCCAGGTCAGCCTGGTAATAGTCCTAATGACGATAAAACCCGCAACAATCACAATAAAGATGACAGTTAGTTTTTTGCGAATCTGATTGATGTTTTTGTGTTTTTTGGAAACCCCTACTGATTCACCACTGATTTCTGTTGTTAGTTCAGCAACGTTAGATTCTCCGGCCTCTGGCGAAGTTTCTTCTAACTTAGCAAGTGCAAACGTTTTTAGACGGAATGAGTTAGACCCATTCGCTTTTTGTTTATAGATATCAACACTTTCGAATTGTTCTAGCTCCAGAGCACAAAGTTGTTGATGAATGCGTTGAGCGAAAACGGGACCGTCTAGAAGCTGATTAGTTTGCGCTGTCACCCTTAGAGCTTTGTCTTCAGCGCTGACTTTCAGCATCACATTACTATTATCAATAGCTTGATTAAGTAGTGTCTCAATGGCCTCTATATTCCCCTGTTTTGCTAGTGTCTTCTGATCAACTGGTTCTTCTAAGTCAGGATCAACTACCTTAGTCTGAGCAGGTCCTTGGGGCTGAATCTCCGGGCTAGCACAAGTTTGGTCTTCTTCTCCTAATAAAGAAATTGATTCAGGGACCAGGGAAGAAGCGCTTGCATGGGTTAATTTATAAGCTTGAGCCCAGCGTGGGGTTTGCTCACCCGTTAATCGGCCATAAACTTGAACCGTTTGAACTGAGTCCAAGCTCAAGTCCTTTATACCTTTAAAGACAAATGGAGCTAAGACCTGCTGCGTCGGGAGTTGAACTGACTCCAGTAAAACCTTCAAACAGTTCTGCTGCAAAACGACTTTAGCAGTGATGCCTTTAGGTTTTAAGGAAGAGTTAATCAAAGCGGCGATTGCCTCAGCGCTGCCTTGTTTGGCAGCTTCCAGAGAGTTAAGCCGTGGCATATTCATCAATAAGATTAATACAAGAAATTGGCAACCCAAACGTATCATGGGGATTAATGCAGCTTTCCCAAAGAAGGTAGTTGCCTAACTTAATTTCAAATGCATAGGCTCTTTTAACAACTAAGTATTAACGTCTAATCAGAATAAATGAAGTTAGCAATGAGAGATTATGAAGAACAAGGAAAGTCCCACTTCTCGCGACTGAGAAGCGGGGCTGTTGACAAAGTAAATTCCTCTTTCTTCTATTAAAGCGAAACTCCTGAGTGGGTCCTCTGTCTTCTGACTGTCTTTTGACTGTTTCGCTCCTGGCTTGGCTAGAAACTGCTGACTAAAATGGGTGAGCTGATTCAGCCGTTCTAGAGCCGATGGCGGCATGAGGTAGCCTGTGCGTCGATACCTGCGTTGGGTAAAGCTGAGCCTGCTCTTGGTTGTGGTTGCTTGGGTACTGGTACGGTTGACCACCCTAGCGCAAGGGGCCTTAGGACCCGTGGATGCAGTCCTGGTCCTGGGAGGCAGTATTCAACGGGAGATCTATGCTGCCAAGCTCGCCCACCAAAATCCTGAACTGCCCATTCTGATTTCCCAGGGCTCAGAGCCTCCTTGCGTCTTGGAGATTTTTCAGCAGGCTGAGGTTCCCCTAGATCAGGTTTGGCTAGAGCAATGTGCTGAATCAACCTTCGGCAACTTCTACTACAGCATGCCAGTTTTGGCCCGTTGGGGAGCACGGCACGTCAGAGTGATCTCTACAACGACTCATTTTCCCCGTGCCGGCTGGCTTGGGCAGATTCTGCTAGGCGCGAGAGGCATTTGGATGGAAGCTGACCCCATGCGCGAACGCGGCATTCCAGCCAACAGCGAATCACCTCTCAAAACCAGCATAGATGTCGCACGAGCTTTGGGCTGGGCTGTAGTCAGCCAGGTCTACACGCCATCCTGTGCTCAAGTGACGCGGCTCGACCAAGTCGATATGGCAGCCTGGAGCCAGCGAGATTACCAGTGTGAGCACATTGTGCCGCAGTAGCCTCATATCCCGGCTAGAATCAGGGACGCAAACCGTGAACCACTGTCGGGGTCGGGGAAAGCCCGGTGCAAGTCCGGCGCTGTGCCGCAACTGTGAGCCTTCGAGCCAGCCAGAACGCCCGGCCCTTTGCAGTTTTCACTCTATTCCCTGCGTTGCACGGGGAAGGAGACTCCTTCTGTGTTGGCATTAACTATTCCGAAGCTCGACCTGGAACCCTTGCCTCTCCAGCGTCCACTGTTACTGGTTGGGCATGGCACGCGCGATGCTGAAGGGCGACAGAGCTTCCTAGATTTCGCTACTGCCTATCAGCAGTTAGATCATTCCCGCCCTGTCCTGCCCTGCTTTTTGGAACTGACTGAACCTAGTATTCAAAATGGCGTTGACCAGTGTGTAGAGGCAGGCCACCTGGAGCTAAGCGTGTTGCCAGTGTTGCTATTTGCGGCACGACACAACAAATTTGATGTTACCAACGAGTTGGACCGCGCCAAGCAGCGCCACCCCGGTTTGCAGCTTCACTACGGACGGCATTTCGGCATTACGCCGAGCTTACTGAACCTCTGGAATGAACGTCTTGCCGCCCTCGACCAACCTGAGCACAATCCTGAGGCAATTCCCCGCTCTGAAACCGTGCTGTTGTTTGTGGGACGAGGCTCCAGCGATCCAGATGCCAATGGAGATGCTTGCAAATTGGCCCGCCTGCTCTGGGAGGGCAGTGGCTATGCCAGTGTGGAGACTTGCTTTATCGGCATCACCCACCCGCGATTAGAAGAAGGCTTCCGTCGTGCCCGTCTGGATCAGCCGCGTCGGATTATCGTGTTACCTCACTTTCTGTTTACCGGTGCTCTGGTGAAGAAGATTGTGGAGGCCACAGAAGCTCAGCAGGCCCTATTTCCTCACCTGCAAATTGACTGTCTGCCAGAGATTGGTCTGCATCCAGACCTGTTCTTGCTGCTTAGGGAGCGTGAACGCGAGACGCAATTAGGCGAGGTGCGGATGAATTGCGAGATGTGCAAGTTCCGCTTAATGCCACCCACTGAGGCCGAGGGTCACGGGCATGCTCATGGGCACGCACACGCTCATGGGCATGATCACGGGCACAGCCAGGAGCATGGGCACGGACACTCACATAGTCATGGCTCAGCCCCAGATTCGCTGGCAGAGCCAGCAGCTTATCACCAGCGCGTCTGGCAAACACCTTAACCTAAGGGGCTCACTGCAAACTCAGTGACAATTTACTGGGTTTGCTTCGGCCTGGAATACTGGAGGCTGACTTCCTGCAATTTCTCCGAGGAAGCCTCCAGTTCTATGCTGTCAGGCTGAGCAGGCTCACCGTTGACTTGTAGATTATAGGTGCCCTGCTGTAGCCTTTCTAGGTAATAAACGCCGGCGTTGTTGGTCACCGAGAACATTCGCTGTTTGGAATCAGACTGAATGGCCTCCACCCTCACCCCGCCAAGAGGTTTCCCTTGAGGATCGGTGACAGTACCTGCCAAAGTGTAAGACGGAACCAGGGGAATCAGAACTGGTGTATGGCTCCCGGCCACAACTTCCACAGCCAAAGCATTCGATGCGACTTGCCAATCAGCAGGAAAACCAGCAGGGTCAAAGTCTAAGCGATAAGTATTTGGCGGTAGGCGCAGAGAAATGCGGTCATTTAGAATTTCTGGACGCAGAGATTGGATGGGCTGGTTGTTGAGCAGAATTAAGCTGGGGTCCGTATAGAAAGCCTCATTGGCATCTCGCCGACCATTGTTGTTACGGTCAAGAAAGGGTTGGATTAACAGACCGCCCTGAGTGCGAAAGTAATTGGCATGACGATCGCCTGCTGTGATTCCCTGCTGAAAGTTGAGGCTGGGCACTAGCTCTAGGCTAAAAGTTGCTTGATCGGAAGTAACAGATACCCCTTGATATCGCGCTCTCACCATCAAGCCGGGCACGATTGTTGTCCCCACACTGGCAATTAGTCCCGAGCCCTGAGTGCCAACTGCATATCCCAACTCTGCTTGCCAGAGATAATTGCCGTCGATTGATCTCTGTTGTGAGTGGTAATGCCACGCCAAGCTTAATAACTTATCGCTACGGTTTTGATTTTGTGTTTCATAACCTAAAACTAAAGCATGGCCAGTTGTGAAATCGTTGTCTGGCGAAAAATCATAGCTCAGTTCAGAGCGAGAGCCAATTTCATTACCAAATTGGCTAAGTTGTAACCTGCCTAGGCGTTGAAATAAACTCCAGCGAAGACGACTTTTGGCATCTAAAGTAACCCGAGCGAAGGTAGAGGCAGTGCGGCTGCTAGAAACAATTTGTAGACCAGCGGCTACAGAATCTCGGCTATCTGCGATGCCTAGCAAGGTTAAGCCGGGAATGACTTGCCAATCTAAATTGAAGCGACTGGAAAACTGGTCGCTGCTAAACTGTGCCCGAAAGTTACGAGAGGGTTCAAAGCTGATATTGGCGTTGATATCCCAAGAGCCATCCCCGCCCCCCGTAAGGGCAGACACTGCTACGCGCAGAGGCACACCTCTAGGCTGAAAGAACAGTTCTCCCAATCCCCGCATGGACTGGTCGTAGACTGCACCCAGACCCACCGTCAGTTCTTGTGACAAGCCCCAGCGTTGAGCAATTCCTCCTTGAAAATCCGAGAAGTTGCCCAGGAATTTTCCCGCTTGGAAATTGAGTGGCTCGCGTTGAAATCCAGCTGAGATAACTAGAGCCGAGGCTCCTGCCGGAAGTTGACCAGGCACAATTGAGAAAGTTGCCTCTCGAATTTCAGGTTGAGCAGTTAAGCGGCCCTGAGGGTAAAGTAAGACGCGATAATTGCTCAGAAACTGGTTGTCAACTTTAACGTTTTCAAATCGATAAATACCAGAGGAATCTACCAAAACCTCGGTAACCAAGCGACTGTTGAAGCCTTGAGTTAGGCGCGCTAATGTGCCTGGCTCCGCGCGTCCTACGATTGTCTGACCTACTTGGGCTGCCTGTAGACGCTGACGTGGATCAGCCTCGCCATAGAGTTGTAGCTGTGGTACGAAGCCCTGCCGTTGAATAGTTGTAAAGCCCCAATAGTCGTTTGTTCCCTGGCTAGACCAGAAAGGGGGCTGAGAGCCGATGATGAAGTCGGACTGATTCGTCTGCCGCTGAAACCGAGCCTCAGCTAAGCTCCAAGTTCTTTGATTACGGAGGTCAGGCTGATCGGTTCGAATAAACCAACTGCCACCTAAGAGAGTGCCAACTGCCATTAGCTCTCCCCTAGCGTTTGTGGAGGTTCCCTGAGAACCACTCACGTCAACTCGTTGCTCAATGGCTGCTAGCGATAAGGTTGAGGATCCAATGTATGGCAACCCTTCGAGTTGAATTGGAGTATCTATCGAGCTAACAGCTTGGTTGGTTTGTTCCAGCCAAGGTGCTTGCAACTGAATTGCATACTCATTGAGATCAAATTTCGCTTCAACGCCAAATAGAGTTTTTAGATCTTGCACGGAGAAGACCAGACCTAGTTCCGGGTCGGTCTGCACTCGCTTAGGATCGACACGGGTAACGAGGCCTGGTGACTGCAGCTCTACCTGACCATCAGGCAAAACTCTTGTACTAAATTGCAATGCCTTGATGACAGCATCGTAGGGCAAAAGCCATTGATCAAAACTAATAGCTTGGCTTCCATTCTCTTGCCCGCGTATCAAAACACTAGAAATTACACTGCGGCTACCAGCATTTAATCCGACTGGAAAAACGCTAAATCCTGATGGAACCTGAGCTATCTGTGAGGAAGTTGTGTTTGATGAAGGTTCAGAGTGAGGGGAGGTTGAGGTGTCAGATGTAAGTATTGTTGGCGCAGTGATAGTTGAGGCACTATTCTCTTGAGAATTACCCTCTAACAACTGGGCCGAAGAGGATATGTTTGTTGTAGGAATAAATCTAGGATCAGCAACACCTCTAGGCGAGGCAAATTCAACGATGACTGGTTGAGGGGGAGGTGAGACTGGATAGGGCATATTCCAGCAGAAGAAGACCGACAAGCAAGTCAAATCCATCGCCTCGACGAGCATCTACACCGAGGCAATGTCAGCTTCTTTTGAGCCCTAACATCAATGTCTGGGCTACCTTATCTCATCGATTAGAACTTGCGCTAGAACGGGCAGGAATGGTCAAGGTCACATTAAATGGAACAGCCTTTTTACTATCACTCCCGCCCCAAGTTAAATTCCCAGCTAATTCATAGCTGCCTGGTTGCAATAATGCTTGCTCTGGGCTGGAATTGCTTAGCCCAAGATTACGTTCACTCTGGGCGACGAGTGATATTTGCTCCAAATTTCCAGTTCGAACTGTAGATCCTTCTTTTTTTAGGGTCCAAGAACCAGTTAATTGAACAGAGGCCTGACCTGCATTGCGAACTAGTAACTGCAGTTGATTTCGCTCAACATTGTAGCTAGCGCTCTCTGCAACTGGTTGAGGCGATAATTCCCCATTTCTTACATAAACGGTGGCACCAATCCGAGTAATGATACCGACGTTATTACCACTGCCATTGCTACCAGTGGTCTCAGTTAATGGCTCTGCAAACACCACAGCTCGATATTCACCATTGCCAAGGCTGGGAACAAACCGAGCAATGAAGCGGACTCGCCTTGTTACTCCCGGCGGAATAGTTAGCTCGCGGGGGGAGAACTGCAAGTAAGGGCTAAGATCGCTGGGATTGGACGGTATTACTTCAAAGCCACGGTCACGGCTGTAAGTGAAGGGCTCAACGTAGACTCGGGCACGCAGCTCTGCGTTGCTGGTATTGCTGATGTTGATGGTGCCTTGGGCCTGACCTCGGTTAGCCTGCACCTCAACAATCATTGGCGAGATGCCCAATTGCGCTTGGGCCGAACCAGCCCAAAGCAAGGCAGCAGATAACAAGCAACCGCTATAGCGAAAAGCTCTAGAGACAACTCTAGACGTTGCTAGAAACTTAGAAACTACACTCGGCACAGTCATTGAACCTCTACATCCAGTCTCGAAGGTTGTTAAGAAAAAGACCATCTGGAGCTTTGTCAGAACGTCTGTTCCGTCTGGAGCGAGGTATTAACCTATTGGAGATTTTTCAATGATTTGATTAAGCCATTTAAGCCAGTGGGAAAACCTACATTTCTTGCTCTAATGGTTAGAGGCAGAGCGTTTTCCCACAAAGATCATTAACATGAGAAGCAGGCACTGATAGCATTAGTAGCAGCTTGCTACTGAGGAGTAGCTGTCAATTTGACTTTGTATCCGTAGGCTCCTGCCTCAAGGAAATCATCTTTCACAACTCTCATGTTGACATTTAAGGTTGTGACGCCAATCGGTAGTGCGACCGGTGCAGCAGGACCTGTTAAATTGCTCAGTACATTGTTAACCAAGCCATTACCACTGACAGTTGCAGAGGCTGCGGTCGGCGTGAAGCTAGGACCCAGGGTCTGAATAGGAGCATCAACAGTTAGGTTAGTCCTTGTATTACAAGTCAGAACAGCAATTCCAGCGAGTCCTCCGGTTGCAGTACTATCTAAAGCCGTTGAGTTATCAGTAGTTCCTAGCAATCCGGCAGTGGGAACAAAGGCGCATACGCTTAGCACAGTTCCAGTGAAGGGAATATCGGTTGTCACCGCGCCAGCCGCAGGTGTAAAGGCAACAGCACTACTCAGAGTCAGGACAGAAGCTAGCAAGGTACGACGAATCATTGCAGTAATTCCTTAGGAAGAGTTTGAATCTAAGCAGTAGAACGCTTGAGCCAATTCATCAAGCTGAAATCACTCTACAAAATGCACTTGTCCCTGGTAATCCGGTTGAATACGGTTCTCTAAGCCAAGCGGCTTAGATCCCTAAGCAAAACTACAGAGCCACAGAGCCTTTCAGTGAAACTCAGGTTGCCTGAACGCAGAACGTCCCCAAACCGAGTCACTTTGGAGGGTCAGGCAGGCAAAATGGAGATTGGCTCCCCTTTGTCTGCTTCCAATGAGTATTTTTACCCTGCAATCGGTTCAGAAGCACTTTGGCATCAAAGAGATTCTCAAAAGCGCCAGCTTCAGTCTGGACAACTCCGATAAGGTGGGCCTGATCGGAACCAACGGTTCTGGTAAATCAACCTTGCTGAAAATGATTGCGGGACTGGAACCGGTTGATGAGGGCCAACTGCTAGTTAATTCAGGTGTTCGCGTTGTTTACCTACCGCAGCAGCCTGAACTAGATGAAAGCCGCACGGTGCTGGAGCAGGTCTTTGCTGACAGTGGCGAACAGATGACCGTGGTGCGCGAATACGAACAGCTCTCTGACCAGCTAGCCCACGGACAAGCAGATCCTTCGGGCCAGCTTATGACCCGTTTGGCGACGCTTAGCCAGCGAATGGAGGCGACCGGAGCTTGGGATTTAGAAACCAAGGCCAAAATCATTCTGTCTAAACTGGGCATTGAGGACTTTAACGCTCGTGTAGGTAACCTTTCTGGCGGCTACCGCAAGCGCATCGCCCTAGCTTCTGCACTGCTATCAGAGCCCGATGTGTTGCTGATGGATGAGCCTACCAACCATTTGGACGCATTGTCGGTGGAGTGGCTGCAAAGTTATCTGAACCGTTATCGAGGCGCAATTTTGCTGATTACCCACGATCGTTATTTTCTGGATCAGGTGACCAACCGCATCCTGGAAATTGACCGAGGTGATCTTTATAGCTACGCCGGTAACTATTCGTACTATCTGGAAAAGAAAGCGCTGGCTGAAGAGTCTGCAATCAGCACTCAGCGCAAGCATCAAGGCGTTCTACGTCGCGAGTTGGAATGGCTCAAGCGAGGACCCAAAGCTCGCAGCACCAAACAGAAAGCTCGAATTGAGCGTGTCCACGATATGCAGGCAACAGAATTTAAGCAGGTTCAGGGCAAGGTAGATATCGCCACTGCCGGTCGCCGGATTGGCAAAAAAGTAATCGAACTCGATAGGATTAGCAAAGCCTACGGCGACCGCACTTTAATCAAGAGTTTTTCCTACAATTTCAATCCTGAGGATCGCATTGGCATCATTGGTGGCAATGGTGCTGGCAAATCGACCTTGATGGATATTATTACCGGACGAGTCCAGCCTGACTCCGGCACGGTTGAAATTGGTTCTACTATTCACATTGGGTATTTTGACCAACACTCTGAGGCACTGCTTTCGGCTCTAAACGAGAACCAGCGGGTCATTGACTACATTAAAGAAGAAGGGGAATTCGTCAAACTAGCAGATGGCACTCAGATTAGTGCCTCGCAAATGCTGGAGCGTTTTCTATTCCCTGGTAGTCAGCAATATGCCCCTATTCATAAGCTTTCAGGCGGCGAAAAACGTCGTCTGTTTCTGCTTCGGGTGCTGATGGGTGCTCCCAACGTGTTAATTCTCGATGAGCCTACCAATGATCTGGATGTGCAAACGCTGGCAGTGCTCGAAGAATATCTGGAAGACTTCACAGGCTGTGTCATTGTTGTCTCCCACGATCGTTACTTTCTGGACCGAGTGGTTGACACTATTTTCGCGCTAGAACCAGGTGGTAATCTGCGCCAATATCCTGGCAATTATTCCATCTATCTTGACTTCAAGAAGAATGAAGAAGAGGTAGTCACTCCAGCAAATTCCCGTCCCAAAGAAACCCAGACTAAAGCTGAGAGCCAGCCAAGCGATAATGGCAAGCCGCGCAAATTGTCTTACAAAGAAAAGCGCGAATTTGACTCGCTGGAAGGCAAGATAGCAAAAATGGAAACCGAGAAAGCCGAGCTAGAGAAAGCTCTGCAAACTATGCCATCTACCGATTTCAGCAAAGTGCAGAAGCTCTATGAGCAAGTACAGGCACTGAGTCAAGCGTTAGATACCGCTACCGAACGCTGGTTAGAGCTAGCTGAGATTGAGCCCTAACTCAAGCCTTAGATCAACTCTAATCAGCTTCTCGTAGACAGGCTCTTAGCTGCTGCCAGATCTCTTCGGTGCCAGCAGCCAGTACAGCAAAAGAGCGGTTGGTGTAGTCTTGCCCTGGCTCCAGGGGAAAAGGATCTACACCTGATAATGTGCGCACTACGCCTCCAGCCTCTGGCACGATCACCCAGGCTGCTGCCAAGTCCCAGGCTTTTGGGGTAGCCTCGATCCCGCCCCGCACGCTGCTATTAGCCACTGCCATCAGGTTATGAGCAGCAGAACCGAGAATCCGAGGCTTACAGGGCAGAGCAACTTCATAGCGATTGAGGGTGCGGGAGCAGAGGTTAAAAAAATCGTTGGCACCAATGTCTTGGGTGCGGGTTCGCAAGCGGTTGCCATTCAAAAATGCACCTTCACCCACAGCTGCCCAGAACGTCTGCTGAACTGGGGGAAAGTGGCCCAAGCCAAACAGTGGTCTTCCCTGATGAAGTAGCGCAACTGAGATTCCCCAGATTGGCACACCTTGCGCAAAGTTAGTCGTGCCATCTAATGGATCGATCACCCAACACCATTCAGCACCATCGAACGTTTGGCACCCCTCCTCAGTCAGCAGGCTGTGGTGAGGGTAACGCTGGCGCAAGGCACTCACAAGGGCCGTATCAGCATCGCGATCGGCCTGAGTAACCAGACTGCCATCTGCCTTCTGCTGACTCAGCACCTGCCCAAACTGAGACAACAGCAACAGCCCCACCTGCTTAACCACTTGCTCGGTATCTTCGAGGAACTCAAGCAGGCTAGCGTGGGCGGTTGTTTCGAGCAGCAAATCGGTGCTGGAAGTCATAACGGGCCTGGAAACTTAGTGGCTGGGGGAGCAATCGGCAAGCGGGGACTGCTCAAGTCGGGCTCAGCTGCACGTCCGGCCTCAGCGGCCTCAGCTTGCAATTTAGGCTTGAGGTAAAGGTTCTCCAGCAGAACAGCAGCCCCAGCCACCCAGGGTGGCACGATCAGGGCACCAATAATCCCTAAGACCTGAGTTCCGCCTAGAACTGCCAGCAGTTGATAGAGGGGGTGCAGACCTACAGACGAGCCTACCAATAGAGGGTCCAGCACGTAAGTTTCTAGATTCTGGATCAGCACAAACAGCACCAGCACCCAGAGCACCAGCCAACCACCCTGTGGCAAGGCCACAATCAGGGCAGGCACAGCGCCCAGTACAGGTCCCAGAAAGGGGATGAGATTGGTGACGCCTGCAATGGCTCCCAGCCCAATTGCGAAGTCGCTCATGCCCAGAACACTTAAGCCCAGCGTTACCCCTACAGCCAGAACGGCTGAAACCAGAATGCGGCCTCGAATGTAGCTGCCCATACGCTCGCCAATTGGGCCAGCTTGATCCTGTAGCCGCTGATCCCAAGGCTCTGGAAAAAGCTGAGTAATGCCGTTTATTAAGGTTTTACTATCTGCGGCCATATAGCCTGAGATAAACAGGGACAGTACCAGACTGAAGAAGCCACCGACAATATTGGTAGTCACGCCCAGAGACTGGCGCAAAAGCTGATCGGCAGAACGAATCGACCAGCCAGCAATGTCCTGGGGATTGAAGAACTGCCGAACCAATTCGGGACGGGTTGAACTGATTCGCGAAATAGCCGCCTCTACCAAATCTCGCAGGGTGCTCACATAGATTGGAGACTGTCGAATGAGACGTTGCACCTGGTCAATCACGGTTGGGCCAATTAAGACACCCACACCGGTGAGGCCTAAGATCAGACCCAAGTACACCACTAATACCGTCAGCCAGCGGGGCAAGCGCAGACGCTCAGCCCGATCAACAACGGGCACAATTGAGGCGGCCAAAACTACGGCGATCATTAGCGTTACCAGCAGCCCCCGTAACTGCCAGAACACCGCCACTCCAGCTAACGCCGCTAAGACGCCAGCCAATGTGCCGAAAGAAAGGGTAATGCGCTGCTCCCGCATATCGGCAGCATAGCAGCCCTGGGCTAGCCTGGTCTTGTCCCGCGAGGGGTTAGCAGGGACGTCCAAAAGACCTTAAAGCAGGCTGTCTCCATTTCCTTATTCTCTGGCTAAGGTTGAGATGTAGCAGCTCGACGGCAGAGCCGTAGGATGGGGTAAGTCAACTGACAACGACTCGCTCAGTTCATTTGACTCCGTTAATCCGACATTGAGATAGGGGGATCTTGTGCGTCTGTTTACAACAGCAGCCGCGCTGCGCTGCTTTTTAGTGGCCATCGGCCAAGGTAAAGAGGTTGGACTAGTGCCCACGATGGGGGCACTCCACGAGGGGCACATCAGCTTGATCACCCGTGCTCGCCGCGAGTGCGATCTCGTCGTAGTCAGTATTTTTGTCAATCCCTTGCAGTTTGGTCCCAACGAAGATTATCAGCGCTATCCCAGGGCTCTGGAGCGGGATCGGGAGCTTTGTGAAGCGGCCGGTGTGGATGTAATCTTTACCCCCTCCCCCGAAGAATTATTTCCTGAGGGCTTCGGTACCCAAGTAGAGCCACCGCTAGCCATGCGCTCAGTGCTTTGTGGGCGCTCTCGACCTCAGCATTTTGAAGGAGTCGCTACTATTGTCACCAAGTTGTTGAATCTAGTGCAACCACAGCGAGCTTATTTTGGCCAAAAGGATGCCCAGCAGCTTGCGATCCTACAACGGCTGGTTGCTGACTTGAATATTCCGACTGAGATTGTGCCCTGTCCGATTGTGCGAGAACCTGGTGGTCTAGCGCTTAGCTCGCGCAATCAATACCTCACTGAGTCGGAACGCAACGCTGCCACTGTACTTTACCGGGCTCTACGCGAAGCAGAACAAACCTTCAAACAGGGAGAGCGAGACGCTGAGGTGCTCACGCAGACAATCAAAGATGTTCTGCTGACTGAACCGACAGTGCAGCCTGAGTATGTGGAGCTAGTCCATCCTCAGACATTGGCACCACTAACGGAAATACAGACGATGGGACTACTGGCTATCGCAGCTCGAGTGGGTCCGACTCGCCTGATCGATAACCTGATTCTGCGCTGGCGCAAGCCGATTATTGC
Source organism: Leptolyngbya sp. FACHB-261 (assembly GCF_014696065.1). Lineage (NCBI taxonomy): Bacteria > Bacillati > Cyanobacteriota > Cyanophyceae > Leptolyngbyales > Leptolyngbyaceae > Leptolyngbya > Leptolyngbya sp. FACHB-261. The sequence continues at coordinate 467,566 of NZ_JACJPL010000015.1, forward strand.
GATTGATGGACCTGCAGGCGCGGGTAAATCAACAGTGGCACGGGCTGTGGCGAGACAACTAAACTTGCTCTACCTTGATACAGGCGCTATGTACCGAGCGGTGACCTGGCTCATGCTTGAAACCCATACAGATTCTCAAGATGAGCCTGCAGTCGCTGAGTTGCTGAGCCACTGCAACATCTTGCTCACCAGCAGTGATGACCCAGCCTACCCCTCTCGGGTCTGGGTCAACGACCATGAGGTCAGCCACGATATCCGCACCCAAGCGGTGACCGCTCAAGTTTCTGCAATAGCAGCTCTATCAGTTGTTCGTGCCCAACTTGTGCGTCAGCAGCAGCAGTTGGGGCTCCAAGGGGGGTTGGTCATGGAGGGCCGTGACATTGGTACACGAGTCTTCCCAGATGCTGAGCTCAAAGTCTTTTTGACAGCTTCTGTTCAGGAACGTGCTCGGCGGCGTCAGCAGGATTTGCGCCAGCTCGGTGAGGACAACGACTCTTTACTCGACATCGAACAGGCGATCTCCCATCGTGATGCTCTAGACAGCAATCGTGAGCTCTCCCCGTTACGCAAGGCTAATGATGCTATTGAGCTGTGCACGGATGGCTGCACGATTGATCAGGTTACCAACCAGATTGTCAACCTTTATCAGCAGTTTCTAGCTCACGCTTCGCAGCCAGAGTCTTAGATACACAACTTAGGGGCTCTGCTGAATCTAACGCCATCTAACGCCTCTGTATTTGCCGTGTCTTCACTTATACCTGGCTCATCTGCTTCCCGGATGATTTTTTTATGAAAGTTAGCCTAGAATGAAGAGAGAACTGAGGCGACAAAGGTGAGTAGGAGTCGGCACCTGTGCTAGCGATTTCACTGCGTCCGGTAGCGAGGCCTTGGTGTACGCTCAGCTTTGCATCAACGCTGTATCTTCGTCCTATCCTTGACCTACTTCTAGCCGAGGTGCCTCCTAACTGGCAAGCGGAGCTGCGATTAGGACTTCAGGAAGCATTAGTCAATGCAGCCAAGCACGGCAATCGGCTGGATCCGTCTAAGCGAGTAGTCATCCGTTTCTCAACCAGTGCTAGCCGATACTGGTGGATGATCTCCGACCAAGGCCCTGGTTGCCCATCTGCTCGTGAGCAAGGTAAGGACCCCAGTAGCGCTTCCGAGGTTTCTTTAGAGCTGAGCCAACATGGCCTGCCTTGCAATGAGCAGGAATGTGGCCGAGGGCTCTACATACTACATCAAGTCTTTGACCAAGTCCAGTGGAACTCTGAGGGGACTGAATTGCGGCTGTGTAAGCAAATTCACCGCAACAGCCGTCTACCTTTAGTTCTCTAGACCAATTCGAATTAATCCCACTAAGTTCTTCTGGCATTTCGGTTTATTAAGTTAAGAATTAAGTATTGTCTAGCGGGTTGAGCTCGGCTCGGGCAGTCTATATAACAGGGGGCAATTTTGTTCTCTGGGGTACTCCAGTGATTTCATTTAGGGGTGCTCCAGCTGTTGTAAAAGACAGGGAACGAGCTGTTCTGAAGGAACTTATTAGATGTAGGCGGTTACTCCAGTAACCATCCTCCTGAACTAGGTGAAGATTAGCAGCTGGGAGCAGCTACCTTCTATTATTCATGTAGAGGCCTTGATTAATGTTTACACTCAATCACAAGCTACGAGAAGTAATTGCCGATGCTGACGGGCGCTATTTAAGTACTGGTGAGTTACTACCACTAGAACAGTATGCCCAGACGTTTGAGCATCGGAGCCAAGCTTACGAGAGTTTGCGGGATCACGCTGAGCCATTGATCGCGGAAGCACTCGGTCGTTTGGGGCAAGCCTATCCTGAGCTGATCAAGCAACACGGCTCTCGCTGCCAATACGATATGGGAGAAGTCGTTCGCTATATTGCGCTGTCTATTCTGCGCGACGATGAAGTCTTCTTTAAAGAAGAAATGCTGGCTTGGCTAGACACAATTTTGGTGTCCATGAAGCGGAACGAGCATTGTGCTAAAGCCTATCGTTTTTTACAAGAAGCAATAGGTCAGCGTTTGCCCGAAAGAAGCACGGCGGTGATCCGCCCTTATTTAGATGTCTTGATTCAAACTTTAGAATCTCACATTTAAGTCTTAATCCCTGGATCACCTATTCATCAAACAGTCAGAGGATAACTACGTATCCCGTTCACCTCGAAACGCTCAGCGTTGAACAACTGACGATATGACTGTTCTACGTCTGCTAGAGCATGCCCCACAGTGTCAAGACCCGGCTCAGGCGAGCTAGTGCGCCTTGATTAAATCCTATTAGTTACACAGGCAGGGGTTGCCAATCCAGCACCCCCTATTTTGTATTTCAATTTTTGTATCTCAATTTTTCACTCTGATTGATTTGACCAACTGAGCTTAGGCAATAAATGGGTTCAGTACGTTTGACTTGAAATTCAACCTGTCAATTTGTGAGCGCCGGCCTTGATTTGTCCTGAACTCTGAGGGGATCCGGATATCTAGAAGCAGGGCGTGAAAAGTTGGCGGGCAGAAGTTTCTAGCATTACATCCAGAAAAAGCTTGGGAGGGCTGAGGATGACCGAGATTAGCAAGTTCATCCGTTCGGCTCCGGCGAAGTCGAGCCAAACCTATCCAACGCCGACTGATACATTAAGCTCTTCGTTGAACCAGTGCTTCAGCCAAGAGCCCTCTCAGGACACCCAACTAATTGTCGTGGGCGATGCTGGGGTGGGCAAATCGACACTGCTCAACGCTCTGCTAGGACAAGAGGCTGCTTGGGTTAGCTTTGGCAAGCAGACAACTCAAGTCATTCGCCCTTACCGCTTATCCTCGCCAGTGGGCGATCTCGTGCTCTACGATTCGCCTGGTTTGGGTTCTCATCATGATCGGGGTGAGGATAAAGCCACACTCGCCAACATTGAACGCCTGTTACCCCAGTGCGATGTCATTTTGATCGTGATCGATGCCGTTAGCCGACAGCATCAGAATGTTGCCCGTCTGTACCGCAATTATCTAGCTCGACGCAGCTGTCTAGACAAAGTCATTTTTGTACTCACTCGCTGTGATGCCATTCCAGTTGTGGCTGGACCAGATGCAGGCCGTTGGGACGAGCGCAATAACTGTCCTGATCATCATCTCAACCGAACGATTCACAATCTCATTCAGACTCTCAAGGGCGACAAAATTTTGGCAGTTGAGAGCCTACCAACTACTGCCAAAACACCAACCATGATTGCTGTTTCGGCAGCTCGACGCTGGAATTTGGTATCTCTGCTCAAGCGAATTCTCGATGTCTGCCAGACTCCCGAGGCCAAGCTCAACCTGCTACTGCAAGCGCGGGGAATTCGACAAGCCGATGTTCAGGTAGCGGCTCGCCCAACATCAGGCCCAGAGGATTACACGCTCGAAAATTTGATTACCGATATGAGCCAGTTGTTTGGCAGCGATATGAGCCAGCTGTTTGGCGAGCCGTAAACTCAGCAATGCTTGATTAAATCTACTTCTAGATTTCTTGAGTTTCGATGCATTGCAACCAACTAGTGCAAAATAATATTTGCCTTTGAAGTTCTACGCTCAAAATATATCGAGGGGCAACAACTTGACCACTGCTTGAGCACATTTAAGTTCAGCAGATTTAAGAGTCAATCCTCAGGTTCAGTCATCAACAGGTCTACCGACCTCTGTGCTCCTTCAGCCTCCAAGGTAAGCCTTCGAGTCTCTGCCTCCTGCCGTCGCACTCCCTATCCTCAAACCTTTACAGTCAGCAATAAATCGCGAATAGGCGCAGCATCCCTGGGTAAAATGGACGTTCGCCGTAAATGTGACCCGGACGACTGCCAGTGATTGAACGCTATACCCTGCCAGAGATGGGCAGCTTGTGGACTGAAGATTACAAGCTGAAAACCTGGTTACAGGTTGAGATTGCAGTTTGTGAGGCTCAAGCTGAATTGGGCTACATCCCAGCTGAAGCAGTCGAAGAGATTAAAGCCAAGGCTCAGTTTGACGTGAAGCGGGTGCTGGAGATCGAGGCTGAGGTCAAGCACGACATGATCGCCTTCCTGACCAATGTTAATGAGTATGTAGGGGAGCCAGGCCGTTACATTCACTTGGGCTTGACCAGCTCCGATGTGTTGGATACTGCGCTGGCTCTACAATTGGTCGCCAGCCTGGACGTGCTTTTGGGAACACTCGAAACCCTTATCCAGGCGATCCGCTACCAGGCGCAACAGCACCGTGACACGATTATGGTCGGTCGGACCCACGGCATTCATGCCGAGCCAATGACCTTCGGCTTCAAACTAGCTGGCTGGCTAGCTGAGGTTCTGCGTCACCAAGACCGGCTTGTCCGGCTCCGGGAGTCTGTGGCTGTGGGTAAAATTTCCGGTGCAGTGGGCACCTACGGCAATCTGGATCCTAGGATCGAAGAAATTGCCTGTGCCAACTTGGGCCTCAAACCCGATTGCGCTTCGACTCAGGTGATTTCTCGCGACCGACATGCCGATTATTTGCAGGGTCTGGCATTACTAGCAGCTTCGCTGGAACGCTTCGCGGTCGAGATTCGCAACCTACAGCGTACCGATGTCCTGGAAGTTGAGGAGTTTTTTGCCAAGGGTCAAAAAGGATCTTCAGCCATGCCTCACAAACGCAATCCCATCCGTTCAGAACGGATCACAGGCATGGCTCGGGTCATTCGTGGCAATGCGGTCGCAGCTTTAGAAAACATTGCCTTGTGGCATGAGCGAGATATTTCGCACAGCTCGGTTGAGCGTGTGATCCTGCCCGATTCTGCCATCCTCACTCACTTCATGCTGGTAGAAACAGCAGATCTGGTGCATACCTTACTGGTGCATCCGGCTAATATGAGCCGCAACCTCAATCGCTATGGCGGTGTGATCTTTAGCCAAAGAGTTTTGCTGGCGTTAGTGGGCAAAGGGCTCTCCCGTGAGGAAGCCTATACCATCGTGCAGAGCAACGCTCATCAGGCCTGGAATACTGAAGGCGGGGACTTCCGTGGTCTGATTGAGCGAGACGAGCGAGTCACTCAAAATCTCAACGCCGCGGAATTAGCCCAATGCTTTGACCCAACTCACCACTTGCGTCACCTAGACCGGGTTTACCAACGGTTGGGAATTTGAACCGCATGCAGCCTTATCAATTTATCAATGTCGGCAACACCCAACTGCACTACTTAGATTTGGGCGAGGGCAAGCCGGTCGTGCTCCTGCATGGCGACCCAGGCTCAGTGTGGGACTGGGAGGCGGTAACTCCTCACTTGGCTCAAGACTACCGAGTTCTGGCCTTCGACCGGCGCGGTCATGGGTTGAGCCCACGCCACGAGCCGCTTGATGCTCGTCCCCCAGCCCATGCCGAATTTTTGCGGCTGGCCTGCCGTTCGTTGCAGGTAGAACGGCCCGTCCTAGTGGCGCATTCCTATGGTTGCGCGGTGGCCTTGGCTTGGGCAGTCATGCATCCGGAGGATTTGGCGGGAGTGGTGCTGCTGTCTCCTGTGGGTGAAGCCTTCCAAATCTGGGCCAGTACCTGGATCGCGCAGGCAAGCGCCTGGGGGATGGTGCTATCTAAACCGCTCGCCCCCTGGCTGAGTACAACCGTCGCTGCACCTATCGCCTGGGCCGCTATTGAAGTCGCATTCTGGCCTGAATCAGTCAACCGAGGCTATCAAGACCGTGCCTTTAAGCTCTGGACACGCCCCACTAACTTGATGGCTATTGCTGAAGATTTAGCTGCCCTAACCCCTGGCTTGGATGACCTAGCCGATCTAGCTCCTGCCCGCAGCCTGCCGATCATTGTTGCGGAAGGAGCCCAAGATCTATTAGTCGGGTCAGGACCGGGGCACTGGCTGCGGCGCAACTTGCCTCAGGCTCAAAGCGTTTGCTTTGACCATTGCGGCCATATGCTTCAGTACACCAGAACCCAGGCAGTTTTAGATTTGATTCGAAGCCTACTCGACTAGGGGTTCAGGCCCAAGCTCAGCGGCTTGCTACTGCTCCCACCGGGTCTGGGTGACTGGGGAGATGGCGGCTCTGGCTTTGCTATTGAGGAACAGTTGCCCACTGGCACCCGCACTGAAATCCTTACCAGGGATAAGCCCTTTTTTGACTAAGCGACTGTAAGTTCTGGGAGCAGTAATCTTCCAGATTTCCTGCATAACATCAGCAGGGATTAGATTTTCCACAGACCAGACAAAGGACTCAGCATCGAGCCGGACCAGGCGCTCAAGGCTAATCAGCATCACTCCTGCCACCGCTTCGGGTGAGAGTTGAACTTTGAGGCTGGTGACCAGGTCTGCCCCGATGGTTCGGTTGCGGGTCATCATCGCCCTGGACATTCTGCTGACTTCCTGCTCCAACTCCAGATAGCTCATCTCTGACACTGGCGTTCTATCCCCGCAGCAATTGCAATTCCGCTAAGTATACCCCTAGAGGGATGCGTACTCTACAGGATGAAGGGCAGTTCTGCGCCTTTGGAGCAATTCTATATAGAAACTACCAGCGCAATGGAGAATTAGCTGGTTTTGGAGCACGAGCAGCTGAAAAATACCTAGATGAGAATCGAGGGCAAGTCCCGAAGGCAGGAGACAGCTGAAATCTGAGGCACTAGGTCTATCCCTTAAATCAAATAGCCAGATCCGTCACCTAGAGAAGCGCACATAAAGCCTTCTATTTTTTTACCTATTTTTCATCAGATCACCCTTAACAGTTCACAACTTCCTGTAATAAACTGAAACGGTAGGCGATAGGTATATCTTCTCAGTGATGATGAGTAGTCAATTTCCCTGGCTAACCACAATCGTTCTGTTACCCCTGCTTGCGGCTCTAGCCATCCCCGTACTTCCTGACCAACAGGGCAGAACGGTTCGTTGGTATGCCTTGGGGGTAGGACTGGTCGACTTTGTGCTGACGCTGTTTACCTTCGGGCGTCACTACGATTTGCGCAACCACGCGTTCCAACTCACTGAAAGTTATCCCTGGGTGCCTCAATTGGGCCTCAACTGGTCAGTTGCAGTTGATGGCCTTTCTATGCCTCTGATTGTGCTGACAGGGTTGGTGACAACTCTAGCAATTGTGGCGGGCTGGAAGGTTGAGCGCAAACCCCGTCTGTTTTACGCCCTGATGCTGGTCATGTACAGTGCTCAGATCGGCGTATTCGCAGCTCAAGATATGCTCCTATTCTTCTTGATGTGGGAGCTAGAGCTGGTGCCGGTCTACCTCCTAATCTCAATTTGGGGAGGAGCCAAGCGTCTCTACGCAGCGACCAAGTTTATTCTCTACACTGCCTTAGGCTCGATCTTCATTCTGGTCGCAGCTTTGGCAATGGCCTTCTATGGCGATACCGTTACCTTTGACCTGAGCGCCCTAGCCCACAAGCACTATTCGCTCACCTTCGAGCTGTTGGTTTACGCTGCTCTGCTGATTGCCTTTGGGGTTAAGCTGCCCATTTTTCCGCTGCACACCTGGTTACCGGATGCCCACAGCGAGGCTTCTGCTCCAGTTTCGATGCTGCTAGCAGGCGTTCTGCTGAAGATGGGAGGCTATGCGCTAATCCGCATGAACATTGAGATGCTGCCTCACGCCCATGCCTACTTTGCCCCGGTGTTGGTAGTTCTTGGGGTGGTTAACATTCTCTACGGAGCGTTCACGGCCTTTGCTCAAACCCATCTCAAGCGTCGGTTGGCTTACTCGTCGATTTCCCACATGGGCTTCGTACTGGTGGGGATTGCCTCGTTTACCGAGCTGGGTCTTAACGGCGCGGTCCTGCAAATGGTGTCCCACGGCCTGATTGCAGCGGCGCTGTTCTTCCTGTCCGGCGTGACTTACGAGCGCACCAACACCCTAGTGATGGAAAAACTGGGTGGAATGGCCAAGCGCATGCCCAAGGTGTTTGCTCTATTCACTGCTGGCTCAATGGCCTCCTTGGCTTTGCCCGGTATGAGTGGCTTCGTTGGTGAGCTAACTATCTTCCTGGGCCTGGCCACGAGCGATGCCTACAGCTCAAGCTTCAAAACGGTTGTGGTTCTGCTGGCAGCAGTCGGTGTTATCCTCACACCCATTTATCTGCTCTCGATGCTGCGCAAAGTCTTCTACGGCTCCGAGAACCCCTACCTGGTCCCCGAGCCCTGGAATCTCGCTGATGCTAGCCCCAGAGAAGTTCTAGTTCCTCTCTGTCTGCTGATTCCGATCATCGGGATTGGTCTATACCCCAAGGTTGCTACCCAAACTTACGATGCCAAGACGGTGGCAGTGATTGCCCATGTCCGGGATGCGCTACCAACCGTTGCCGAAGCCAGTCCTGCCTATCTTGATACGCAAACATTTGTGGCTCCTAAACTGCCTGGAGCTAAGGTGGGCGAGTTGCTGGGAGTAATGGAAACCGTCTCGCTCCCCCACTAAACGTTCGATTGACAAGCCAGTAGACACCTCAACTGAGTCACCTATTGATGCTAGAGCCTTCCCTAAGGGAGGCTCTTTTTAGCGTTGGGCTGGCAGAGCTAAATCGTTTTTAACTTGTAAAGCTCCCAAGCGTTTGAACTGAGGCGACCAAACTGATTCAGAGCGTTTTTCCAAACTCCTTGAAAACACAAAAGATGCAAACACGAAAGATAATTTTAATCTGAATTAGTTGTGCATCTCGCCTCAAATCTCAACCATTCCATTTCGGCAGGGAGCCGTAGACTAGATGCAGGCGGATTGGCAGGAGTTGGGATAATATCTGAGGGAATTCAAACAGCAACGGACGCAGAAGCGAAGGGTAGCGAGTATGAGTGGCGTCTCTAATATTGCGGTCAAAACAATTCAGGGGGAAGACAAGCAACTGGGAGAATATGCAGGTAAGGTGCTCCTGATCGTCAACGTAGCCTCATACTGTGGTTACACACCGCAGTACGATGGTCTAGAGAAATTGAGCCAGAAATACAAAGACCGGGGTCTGCGTGTATTGGGCTTTCCTTGCAATGACTATGGCGCACAGGAACCCGGTAGCGGTGCGGAAATCATGGAGTTCTGCACCAACCGTTATGGTGTGAGCTTTGACTTATTTGAGAAAGTACAGGCCAAAGGTCCACAGCAGCATCCCCTTTATGCTGTGTTGAGCAACGCAGTCGAGCCTGCAGGCGATGTGACTTGGAACTTCGAGAAATTTCTAGTTAATAAACAGGGGGAAGTCATTGCTCGATTCAAAAGCAGTGTCAAGCCGGATGCACCCGAGTTGGTCTCTGCGATTGAGCGGGAGCTAGAACAGTAGATTTCTGTAGTTCGCTAAATGCCAAGATGTCCGAGAAGCCCCTCAGGCTTTTACAATGAATGCTGACTTGATTAATTCAGGGGAGAGCAGCAGTGCCAGCGGCAGTCGGTGTTATTCAAACAATCGGGTTTCCGGCAGTGCTGGCAGCAGCAGACGCAATGGTCAAGGCAGGGCAGGTCACCCTGGTTTACTATGGCATCGCCGAGAGTGGGCAATTTTTGGTTGCCATTCGGGGTAGCAATTCAGAAGTACAACCGGCAATTACAGCAGGCGTTGAAGCAGCAGAGCAAGTCTTTGGAGGAACGGTGGTTGACTACTACATCGTTCCCAACCCACCAGAGAATGTTGTGGAAGTTTTGCCGATTGAGTATACCGAGACAGTTGAACAGTTCCGAATCCCCTGAAACTTGGACTACAGCTTGTTTGTGCTGACGCCGTAGCCACAAAGCTCAAAGAAGGCGCAATATTAGGTCAGCAGTTGCTGGAGGATCAGCAACTGAGTCTCGTACAATCAGTCTTACATTCTGCACATTTGATTGAATTCTGGGAGATCGGCCATGCCATCGGCGGTTGGATCAATTGAAACGAAAGGGTTTCCGGCAGTGTTGGCAGCGGCAGACGCAATGGTCAAAGCAGGCCGAGTCACGCTAGTGGGCTACATTCGCGTGGGTAGTGCCCGTTTTACTGTTAATGTTCGCGGCGATGTTTCTGAGGTGAAAGCTGCTGTTGCGGCAGGCATTGCTGCGATTGAAAATGTTCACGGCGGCACGATGGAATCTTGGGTGATTATTCCGCGTCCGCATGAGAACGTGGAATGTGTTCTACCAATTGCCTATACGCGTGAAGTCGAACGCTTCCTGGATGCTGTGGAGCAGGTCACGATTAATCGCTCATAGCAGGTCTAGACAGGTTTAAGCCAGGTCTGCTTGGAGTGAAAAAGGAACTGAAGCCAAGGTCGCGTAGGGTCCTCCCTTCAAGGCCTTGGCTACGGCATTGCTCTGCCTGCGCAAGCCTTCGTAGAAAAAGAAGACTTCTCCTGGGATGCCATGCTCACGGTGGAGTTGAATGATCCGCAAGAGATCCTGACAACTCAACTCGACACCATTGGCTTTAAAGGCAACGCCTGGGACACATTTTTGTAGCTGATCAGCTCCGAGATACTGCCCCAGCTTTTCAATTTCTTGCCGATACTTGCCGAAATCGGAGCGATAAATTTGAGGATGTAGTAGGTCAACCAAACCACGCTGCATCCAAGCTTTAGAGTCTTGAAGATAGTTCTGCAAGCCCCAAGGATAGACACTGGGAGCCATTGAGACCACTAGTTGCGGCCTAATCGCTTTGATCTGGGAGTATAGGCGAGCTAGAAAGTCAGTCAATTGGTCGGCTCGCCACTGCAGCCAAGCTGAATCTTTGGGATTAGCTGGCGGAGCCTGACCAAACTCAGCTCGAAAACGGATGAGCGTACTAGGTTCATAACCCGCTTCGGCAGGCAGAGCAGGCAGCCGATCATCGCCCTGAATGCCATCCACATCATATTTTTGGATGACCTCAAGGATGAGGCTTTGCATGAACTCTTGCACCTCAGGGTCAAGGGCATTCATCCAGGTCATGCCGCCCTTGTGCAGCAAAGAACCCTGAGCATCACGCACGGCCCATGCTGGTTTCTTCTGCAAAAGATGTCCACCTTGGCGCTTAGGCGAACTGGCAAAGCCGTACTCAAACCAGGGAATCACTACGATGCCTCGGCTATGGGCTTCAACAATCAGCTCGGCCAGCGGATCACGGCCTTGATGGGCAAAATAGGGAGCAATATTGAAGGCAAAGCCATGATCCAACATGACTTGGCTGCGATAAAGCGTAAAGCCCTGATTCCAAACCACAGGAAACACAACGTTGAATCTCAGCTCAGCCAGGAATTCCATTGCCTGAGCTAGATTGACTCGTGAATCGAGTACTTTGCTGTGATTGACGTTAGGGATCCAAATGCCTCTCAGCTCTTGAGGGAGGTGGGGTAGAGAACTGGAAGCCGTTCGGAACGGGCTATTCTGACGGCGGCTCAACAACTCCTGAGCAAAGCTGGCACCGAGAACCCCTTGGTCCAGGAGGTTTAAGTCAGCATGACAAAAGGCTTCTAAAGCAGCCTCGGTCTGAGGGCCATAGGAGCCATCGATGCGACTGGTATACAACCCTAGACGGGCCAAATTCTCTTGTAACTGCACGAGCAGTTCTGGCTCAGCGCTCAGCTTAGACAGGCTGATGCCTACATTTCGGCGCTGCAGCTGTTCAAGTCTCATGGCTTGCAAGTCTCATCCAGGTCTCATAGTCGCCCGTGCTTAGCGGCGTTCTTGGTTCATCCAATCAAAGACTAGAACCCAACTGATTATGGCCAGAAGCACCAAACACCAAGAGAGAAAGGGGATGAGCAGAGATACTGCATAGGCCAGCAGAATCAGGAAAAAGGCCAGAAGCGTAGAGATGATAATGCCAGCCATCGCGAGTGCTCCTAGGCACAGAAGGATGATCCAGAATCAGACAATCCTTCGTAGGCCATGAACCTTTGAACAATCCTTAACCTATATGCTCGTTCCGTCAAGAGACCTCATCTGATGGATTCACCTGCCTGGGTGATTGACGCTCTGCGCAAGGCGTTGTTCCGTTCAATTGTGTCTCTCAGCTACGATTCTAGAGTCCTTCTAAAGGGAGGAGCCCGCTAGGGGAGCAAAACTGCCGCATGGTGACGGATATGATCTTCAACAAATGTGGTGATGAAGTAATAACCGTGGTCGTAGCCAGGCTGTCGGCGCAAGTTGAGCGGTTGGCCCACCTTGGCACAGGCTTGCTCAAACACCTCAGGCAGTAGTTGATCATTCAGGAATGGATCGGCACTGCCCTGGTCGATCAGAATCAGTCGGTTGTCGTGAGCGGAGAGGACCAGTTCGCTAGCGTCATAAGCGCGCCAAGCTTCCGAGTCAGGGCCAAGATAATTGCCAAAGGCTTTTTGGCCCCAGGCACAACGGGTCGGCGCAGCGATGGGGGCAAAGGCTGAGACCGACTGATAGCGCTCTGGGTTTCTCAGCGCACAGACTAGGGCTCCGTGCCCTCCCATGGAGTGTCCAAAGATGCCCTGTCGTCCTGGCTGAACTGGGAAGTGCTCAGCAATTAGGGCAGGCAGTTCCTCAACCACGTAGCTATACATTTGATAGTGAGCTTGCCAGGGTTGGGCAGTGGCATCCACATAAAATCCAGCACCCGTTCCGAAATCCCAGTCGTCGTTTTCGCCTTCGATGCCTGCATCGCGAGGGCTGGTATCTGGAGTTACGAGAATCAAGCCATGTTCGGCAGCAAAGCGTTGCGCCCCAGCCTTGACCATGAAATTTTCTTCGGTGCAGGTCAGCCCGGAGAGGAAGTACAGTACTGGCAATCGTCTCGATTGAGCTTGAGGCGGTTGATAGACTGCAAAACGCATCTCCCCATTGCAAGTTTGGGAGTAATGCTTGTAAAAGCCGAGCTTGCCACCGAAGCAACGATACTCGCTGACCAGACTGGGAGAGGTTGGCATAAGCTATCTGAATTTGCAAGAAGAGCGTGATTTCTACAATGAAAAGACTACTGGTTACTGGAATTGGACCAAGCTACTTTAGGTTGCTTAGAGAATACAGGTTTAACTTAAAAAATCCAAGCTGAAGCACCTTAAGGAATTTTAAAGCGACTTTTTATAGCAACCACTTTAAAAATGGATGAGCAAATTTTTGCCAGAGTTCAACAAGTTCTAGCCCAAGTCTTTGAGCGCCGCAGAGAGCAAATCACTTCAAGTACTTATGTAGTCGCAGATTTAGGTGCAGATTCTATCGATATTGTGGAGCTAGTCTTGACTTTGGAAGAGGAATTTGATCTTGACATTCCCTTCGAGGATCTGGAGGAAGTTCAAGACGTGAATGCACAACAAATTGCCAGCTATTTCACCAGAAAGCTGCAGGATGAAGATTGAGAAAAGCAACTAGGGGTCCGGATTTCAAGTAGCCTATCAATCCAGTTAAAGGCTCGATTATTTTTGATTTCCTACTAACTGAGCGCACTACCTGCCAATATTCTGCTCCTGACGTGCTCGTTTCATAATGGTCTGGATATATTCGTTTTTTGCCTCTGTATAGCCTTCTCGGTCTGTTTGGAAGTGAGCAGCCAAGCCGCGTTTGAGGGCTGCGTAACACTGCGCTTCTTCGGGGTGAGCGCGCAGGTAGTCTCGGAACAGCAACCGTTCCCAAAATTTGCCATACGCTTCAACGATGTGAATATGATGGGTACGCTCTTTACCAAAGGGAGGCATACCTTTAACCAGAAATAGGCGCTCTGGATTGGGATCATCGTGCCAGTGAATATAACCCAGCGACTCTAAGTGCGGGATGCCCTGCCTGGCAGCATCTAAGGAACGAACACCAACCATCAAATCAATGATCGGTTTGGCAGCTAAGCCTGGCACCGCCGTGCTGCCCATATGTTCGATCGCGACAACCTGCTCATTGCCCAATGCTTCCCAGATCTTGGTTTTTTCTGCTTCAAACTGAGCGGGCCAGCGTGGGTCGTATTCGACGATAACGATTTCATCCATTGGTTAGTTTGCTTCCAGCTCGGTTAATTAGCGTTTGCAACTGGTGTCAGCAATCCTTTAAGCTCTAAAGTTTTCAAATCAACTTTTGAGGAGGCTAAATCGATCTCGAGACCAACAACACCTCCCTCGGTATCGAAATCGATCACAACATCTGAGGCAATCTCTTCTGATTCAACGCTGGGCTTGTCATTCAACCTAATCGAGAGAGTGTCAGTGTCAGAGAAGTACCGTATCTTCATGGTTCCAGCCCTCGCTTTAGCCTTGATAAAAAATTGCGGTCGAAATAGGCGTTGTGTACAGTTTCTCCATCCTCCAACACGATGACTCTAAGCACCCGATTTTCATACTCACCAATCGCTGCCCAGTAACTGACACGGCCATTGGGCTGTATTGCTACTTTGAGTGGGTTACTCAGTACACGTCTACACCATTCACGTTGAATTTCTGGTCGTTCTAGCAGCTTCTGCTCAAAGTAGCTAGTTGTCTTCACGTCAATGTTGTCAAATTGCGACTAAAACGTCACCACGCTGCGAATTGACTCGCCTTTGTGCATCAAATCAAAGGCATCATTGATTTGGTCGACGGGGAGCACATGGGTGATCAGATCGTCGATGTTGATCTTGCCGTCCATGTACCAGTCCACAATTTTGGGCACATCCGTACGGCCTCTAGCTCCGCCGAAGGCAGTGCCTTTCCAAACACGGCCAGTGACTAATTGAAAGGGGCGGGTGCGAATTTCTTGACCAGCACCGGCAACCCCAATAATCACACTGACTCCCCAACCTTTATGGCAGCATTCGAGGGCCTGACGCATGATATCGACATTACCAATGCACTCGAAGCTGTAGTCGGCACCGCCTTTGGTTAGGTCTACAAGATAGGGAACTAAATCGCCTTCAACTTCTTTGGGATTGACAAAGTCAGTCATGCCGAACTTTTCTGCCAACTCACGGCGGCTGGGATTGATATCGACCCCAACAATTTGACTAGCTCCTACCAGACGAGCCCCTTGAATCACATTCAGACCAATGCCGCCCAGTCCGAAAACAACAACTCTAGCGCCTGGTTCAACTTTGGCCGTGTTAATCACGGCGCCAATGCCTGTGGTGACACCACAGCCGATGTAGCAAACTTTTTCAAAAGGCGCGTCTTCGCGGATTTTGGCTACGGCAATTTCGGGCAGCACCGTGTAATTAGCAAAGGTCGAGGTGCCCATGTAGTGCAAAATTTGCTGACCATCTAGAGAGAAGCGGCTGGTGCCATCAGGCATGACGCCTCGTCCCTGGGTAGAGCGAATAGCTTGACAGAGGTTGGTTTTTTGGCTCAGGCAGTATTCGCACTGTCGGCATTCTGGGGTGTAGAGCGGAATGACATGATCGCCAGGTTTGAGGCTAGTGACACCAGGGCCAACTTCTACAACGACGCCTGCACCTTCGTGCCCCAAGATGGCGGGGAAGAGTCCTTCGGAGTCCGAGCCAGAGAGGGTGTAAGCGTCAGTGTGGCAGATGCCAGTTGCTTTGATTTCAATTAAAACTTCGCCAGCTTTGGGGCCCGCAAGCTGCACAGTTTCAATACTGAGGGGTTTGCCTGCCTCAAAGGCGACTGCTGCTTTAACGTTCATCATCTGCTCCTGTCTTGAGAAGGGCCAGTTCTGTTGCCCCAAACGCCCAGCATACAATTTTCCTGGAGAGGCGCTGTTGTCTACGGATGGTAGGGAACGCTGCTTAGACAAGTCTGCTTGTCTGAACTCAAAATAAGGGGATTTTTTATGTTTCGGAAGCTCGTTCCCAGCACCGTGACCACTCTTGTCGCTGGTTCTATGTTGGTTGGGCCATTTGTTCTACCTGCGCAGGCACAGCGAGGCTATGCGCCCATGCCTCTACCGGCTAGCAATCAAGTGAGTGATTCTCTAACGCGAAACGATCTGCCCACGGGTCAGGGTAGCTTTGCTCGGGATTATGTGATTGAGGTCAAAAATCCGGGTCGGGTGGTTCGCATCAATCTTGAATCAACGGTTCTCGATCCGATGGTGACGCTGTTAGGCCCCGATGGCACCACGATTGCGGAGAACGACGATGAGCCGGGAGGCAGCACCAATTCCCAGTTGTTTGCGCTGTTGGATAAGGCGGGTACTTACACGATTCGGGTACAGACAGTGGGTGAGGTGCGGACGGGTGCCTTCACCCTGAAGGTGGGCTATTACGCGCCTGTGCGGTAAGCTCCGATTCCGTTAGGACCAATTCAAACTCGACCCCCTGGTTCCTCAAAGCTGTGCGCGATGGAGGAGCCAGGGGGTTGGGTTTATTTGGACGCTTTGGGCTAGGCGCAGTTTACTCAAACCTACAACCAATGCTGCTGCAAGTGGGACAGTTCTTACCAACGATGGGACATCACCGATTACCAGTGGGACAAATGCCGCCAGCGGTGGGATACGTCTGATCCCGAGTGGGAGATGGGGTGTCAACTGGTGAGACCGTTTCCGGCATCTATGGGACAAAGCCCCATAACAGTGGGACCAATGCTGTCAGCGTTGCACCCCACATCCCACTTAAGAGCACAGGCATCCCACCAGTACCCAACGCCGAATTGAGCGCCTTCAAGATAAAGCTTTGGGGGCTCCTCAAACTAAGACCGCCTGCACGCTTTGCAAGGGGCTAACCTGCGTATGCAGGCTTCGTCTATGTAGCCGTATTTAGCCTGTCGCCACCTTAAGAGGCATCTGGATCAACACCCATCGCCCTCAACTGTGCCTTGAGCTGTTCCACTTGCAGGAGTGCCTGTTCTGCCCGTTGGCGCTCCTGCTCCGCTCTTTGGCGCTCTTGCTCTGCCCGTTCCTCCGCCTGCTGCCGAGCCAGCGTCTCTTCGCGTAGAGCCTGCGCCAACTCTTCGGGAATGGGCAACTTCTCGCCGGTATCCTCTCGATAGAAACCAATCAGTGAGCCCTCAGGCTGTAGACGCAGTTGCAACGGTTGGCTGAGCCCGTCCTGAATGAGTTCGTAGACGTCTCCCCGTAACCGGTAGCCGCGCAGTTGTTCTTCAATCCACTCCGCCTTCGGGTCAAACAGCCAATATTCCTGCACACCTAGCTGCTCATAGAGCATCTTTTTGTGAATCAGATCTTGGTCTTTGGTTCCCTTCGAAGTCATTTCAAAAATGACTGCTGGCACCTGGCCCTCTTCCCAAACTTTGTAATTATCCCGACCGCCCGGGGTCACCTCAAAAATGACCATCACATCCGGCGCGACCCGTAAGCGGGGAAAATCCTTTGCAAAGTAGAGAAACTGGTTGCCCAACACTGTCGCCTGACGCCCCAGCAAGTACTGCCTCAGAACTTCAAGCGTCACCAACAAAACATATAGGTGAGCATAGGTTTCAGCTACCGGTTCACCATCAGAACTGGGATAAAAGATTTCAGTGGCTTGGGTCGCGGGGGAGAGCGCCGTCATAGCCGCACTAAGTTGCAAGTAAGAGAACTGCAAGCAAGAGCCAGTTGCCTCAATCTTACCGTCGCAAGCAAAAGCCTCCCTTCGAAACTCAAAGAGAGGCTTTT
The DNA here is from genome assembly GCF_014696065.1 of Leptolyngbya sp. FACHB-261. Lineage (NCBI taxonomy): Bacteria > Bacillati > Cyanobacteriota > Cyanophyceae > Leptolyngbyales > Leptolyngbyaceae > Leptolyngbya > Leptolyngbya sp. FACHB-261. Next base: position 484,973 of record NZ_JACJPL010000015.1, read on the forward strand.
GCACCATCGACCTGATAATCGAGCGGTTAGAGCATCAGGTTTAAAGCGTCAGATTAAAGTATCAAACTAGCTGGTCACCCAATTCACTAGCGTCCGCACGCCAAAGCCGGTTGCACCCGTGTTGTTGTAACCGCTTTCTTTATCAGCCCAAACTGGACCGGCAATATCCAGGTGAACCCAAGGCGTCTCTTTGACAAACTGCTTCAAGAACAGCGCCGCCGTAATCGCGCCACCCGGACGAGGACCTGTGTTCTTAAAGTCAGCAACGCCCGACTTCATGCCGTCCCAGTACTTCTCTTCTAGGGGCATGCGCCAGAACTTCTCACCCGAAACACTTGAAGCCTTGTCAAACTGCTCCGCAATCTCGTCATTGGGACTCCATAAACCGGCAATGTCGTCGCCCAAAGCGATCACACAGGCACCGGTCAGCGTCGCCAAGTCCACAATCGCATCTACACCCAGCTTCTCAGTAAACACCAGAGCATCCGCCAGGGTCAGACGGCCCTCGGCGTCGGTATTGTTAACCTCAATGGTTTTGCCGTTGGAAGCCGTGAGAATATCGCCAGGGTGCATCGCATGACCGCTGATCATGTTCTCAGTGGCCGCCACCACAAAGTGAACTTCAACATCCGGCTTGAGCTGACCAACCGCCTTGGCCGAACCCAGAGCTGCTGCCGAGCCGCCCATGTCAGTCTTCATCATTTCGATGCCGCTGCCTGCCCCTTTAATATTCAGGCCACCAGAATCAAAGGTCAGACCTTTGCCGATGATTGCTAGCTTGCGACGGGGCTCGCCTACAGGCTTGTAGGTCAGGTGAATAAACTTAGGCGGCAGTTCGGAAGCTTGAGCTACGCCCAGGAAAGCCCCCATGCCTAGCTTCTCGCAGTCTTCACGCTCTAGAATCTCTAGCTCCAGACCGTAATCTTGAGCGATCTGCTGTGCCGTCTCCGCCAGCGTGATTGGTGTGACCAGATTGGCTGGAGCCGCCACCAGCTCCCGAGCCAAAATCACCCCTTCACAGATGCCCTTGGCTTTGGTGATCGCCTCCGGTTGAGAGCCCACCTCCAGCAGGTCGATACGTTCCGGCGGTTTGGCCTCACCATTGGTCTCCGACTTGAAGCGCACATCCTGATGCAGCGCTAGGGTGATCCCCTCCACCAGAGCTTGCGTGGTCAGAGCAGCATCGTCATTGAACAGGGGAAAAGCGACACCAACCTGCTTACAGCGGTTTTGCTTCGCCAGACGGATCCCAACCGCTGCTCCGCGACGCAGCGTATCCAGCGTGGCTTTGTCCCGCTCGCCCAACCCCACTAGCACAAGCTTGTGAATAGGGCTCTTGCTGCCTACCCGCGCTGTGGTGCTAGAGCCCGGCTTGCCTTCAAATTCTGTTTCGGCGATGACTTCCGCTAGCGTGCCACCCAAGATTTTTTCATCCAAGGTGCTTAGGGGACCGCTAAGCTGCTGGTCGCCCTGAAAAAAGCCCAGAACCAAACCGTCCCCTGACCAGTCCAACAAAGAAGTACCTGGCGTTTGAAACTCCATAATCTTTCGGCTACAACTTCATTTTTTGTACTTATCAGTGTAGTTTTCCTGTCCCAGAATCGGTTGGACGGTTAATTATAGGGTGGTGAGCACAAAACGAGGCTCAGTCACCTCCCCCCTCGCGGGGAAAGTAGGTCTTGCCAGCTCTATCGAAAGTGCTAAAGTCGCTAAGAGCAACGAAGGCAGTGCATTCAACCAGTGTGTCAGACCAGTCGATCCAGTCAGTGTTTCAGTCCCCTGAGTTGATGAGTCTCGGTAGGTTAAGCCAGTGCTAAAGCGGAATCTTGTGCGGTTGTCCTTTGTGCTGGGCTTAGGTCTAGCAACCACGTTGATTAGTGCAGGTGTGACGGTAGCAGTGCGCAGCGGACAACAGACCGCTCAACCTGCCAATTCTGAGCCTCAAACCATTGCCCTAGAACCCCGTAACACCACTGATACGGGCGCCACTTTTCGCCAGATCGCGCAGTTATCGACCACAGAGCAGATCAGCCGTCTGGAGCAACTTGCCCGTAACGGTCGTTCTGAAACTGAACGCAGTCGAGCGCGTTACCGTCTAGCAGACCTTTATCTGCAATTGAACCGACCCGCTGAGGCCCTGCCCTCGCTTGAGGGGCTGGAGCGGGATTACCCCATGCTGGCCGATCAGGTTCTACTGTTGCGCGCTCGGGCTTACACCGCTGCCCGTAACCCCGGTCAAGCTCAAGCCGTTTGGGAGCAAATTCTGACGGAGCATGCTCAAAGCCCGGTTGCCGCTGAGGCCCTTTATGCTCTCGGGCGCAGCAACCGGAACTACTGGGCACAAGCAATCAACCAATTCCCAGCCCACCCACGCAGTGGCGAGATTGCCCGAACGCTGCTAGCTCAGAATCCCAATCAGCCTGAGTTGATGCTATTGCTGGCGCGCTACTCGCCAGAGCGTAAGACCACAGTGCCAGTGCTAGACCGTCTGGTGCGCAGCTACGCCTCACGTCTGCGGGCCGAAGACTGGGAAGCTGTGGCCTTTGGCTACTGGCAGAATCGTCAGTTTGCCAAAGCAGCTAGCGCCTATGCCCGCGCCCCTCAATCTGCTCGCAATCTGTATCGAGCTGGCCGCAGCCTGCAACTCTCGGGTGACAGTCGCCGCGCCTACAGTTACTACACCCGCGTTGCCACGCAGTTCCCCAACGACGTTGATGCCGGTAACGCCCTACTGCGTATTCCTGGGGTTACCACCGCTCAAAATGCGCTGCCCTGGCTAGACCAAGCAATCGCTAACCACCCGACCAGAGCCGCAGAAGCGGTTTTGGCTAAAGCAAAGGTCTATGACCGCTCAAACAGCGCGCAGGCAGCCAGTGCCGCCCGCAACCTATTGCTTAGCCGCTACGCCAACACAGAAGCTGCGGCTGAGCTGAGTTGGGAATTAGCTCGTGCTCGGGCACAACGGGGTGATTTGAGTGGAGCCATTCAGCAGGCGCAAGCAGTGGCTTCCGCAGCCCCTGCCGACAGCGAAACAGCCCCTCAGCTAATGTTCTGGGCAGGCAAATGGTCGCAGCGACTCGGACAAGCTGACCGGGCTAGAGGCTTTTTCCAACAGGTGCTCAATCGTTACCCACAGTCGTATTACGCTTGGCGGTCAGCGGGTCTTCTGGGCTGGCCTGTCGGGGATTTCCTCAATGCTCGGCGAGTAGCCTACAGCATTCAACCCCCAAGTCGGGGTAATCTCACGGCTGGATCTACACAGGTCCAGGAGTTGTACCTCCTGGGCTCAGGCATCGATGCCTGGCAACGCTGGCAAGCGGAGCTGCCCGAGCGGATCAACCTCAGTGTTGCCCAACAGTTTACCGATGGCCTGCTACGCCTGGAAGTGAACGACAACCTGGAGGCACTTGACCAGATTTCCAGCTTGCTCTGGCAAGATATCCCCTCCGAGCAACGCTCCAACCTGGAAGCACTCAAGCAGCAACCCTATTTCTGGGAAGCGCTTTATCCCATGCAGTACCGGGAGGGCATTACTACCTGGGCCCAGAGCCGGAACTTGAACCCGCTGTTGGTGATGGCCCTGATCCGTCAAGAATCGCGGTTTGAACCCAATATCCGCTCCTCAGCTGGCGCGACGGGTCTCATGCAAGTCATGCCTGGCACAGGTGACTGGATCGCTAGCAAAATCGGTCTGGGAAGCTACTCGTTGAGCAATCCCAACGATAATCTCAAGCTGGGCACCTGGTATTTGGACTACACCCATCGCGAATACAGCAACAACTCGATGCTGGCGGTCGCTAGCTATAACGCTGGTCCTGGGAATGTGTCAAGCTGGGTGAGACGCTTCGGGTTGAGGGACGCTGACGAGTTCGTCGAGAGCATCCCGTTCTCGGAGACCCGAGGTTACGTCAAGTTAGTCTTTGAGAACTACTGGAACTATCTGCGTCTGTACTCTCCTGATATTCATCAGGAGCTAGCTCAGTTCCAGGCAGACCAGTAAGGCTTGCAGAGACAGAGACAGGTTCAACGGTCACAAGTCGGTTTCAGGGTGCTGTTATCGTAGTGTGCAAATGGGCCTGATATAGGAGCGGGTAGTTTTTGGATGGGGACAACCTATCAACGAGTACTGCTGAAACTCAGCGGTGAAGCTTTAATGGGCGAACTCGCCTATGGCATTGACCCCAGTGTCGTGCAATCGATTGCGCTAGAAGTGGCTGAAGTGGTCAAGGCAGGGGTAGAGGTTGCCATCGTCGTAGGCGGCGGCAACATTTTTCGAGGCGTAAAGGGCGCGGCAGCAGGCATGGACCGCGCTACCGCAGACTATATTGGCATGATCGCCACGGTGATGAACTGCTTGACCCTGCAGGACTCACTGGAGCGAGAGAACGTGCCGACCCGAGTCCAATCGGCGATTACGATGCAGGAGGTGGCTGAGCCCTACATTCGTCGTCGCGCCATCCGCCACCTGGAAAAAAAACGGGTAGTTATTTTTGGTGCAGGCTCTGGCAATCCCTTCTTCACCACAGATACGACCGCAGCCCTACGGGCGGCTGAGATCGATGCGGAGGTTATCTTCAAAGCGACGAAGGTGGATGGCATATACGATGCAGATCCCAAAAAGCACCCTGGAGCTCGCCGTTTCCAAAGTCTGACCTACAGCCACGTGCTCACCCACGACCTGCAAGTCATGGACAGTACGGCCATTGCGTTGTGCAAAGACAATAACATTCCCATTGTGGTCTTTGATCTAACTGTTAGCGGAAACGTGCGTCGGGCTGTAATGGGAGAATCGATTGGAACGATTGTCGGAGGGTCCCATGAAGTTATCTGAAGTCGAGTCCCGGATGCAGAAGGCTGTCGAAGCAGCCCAGCGGGACTTCAACACAATCCGCACAGGTCGTGCCAGTGGCTCATTACTGGATCGGGTGATGGTGGAATACTATGGCACCCCCACCCCTTTGAAATCTCTTGCTAACGTGGCAACCCCAGATGCCAGCACAATCACGATCCAACCGTTCGACCGCACTTCGCTGAACTTGATTGAGAAATCAATCTCGCTGTCTGATATCGGTCTGACACCTAGCAACGATGGTTCGCTGATTCGCCTGAACATTCCACCCCTGACCTCTGAACGTCGCAAGGAACTCGTGAAAACTGTTTCCAAGCTTGCAGAAGAAGGTAAGGTTGCTATCCGCAACATTCGCCGCGATGCTGTGGATTCGGTTCGGAAGGAAGAGAAGAACAGCGAAATCTCCAAAGATGAAGCGCTCGACCGCCAAGATGCGATCCAAAAGCTTACAGATCGCTACACTCACAAAATCGACGAGTTGCTAGCTAACAAGGAGAAAGAGATCAGCACCGTTTAAGGCAGTTGGCTAGGACCGTGCGGTTTTATAAGTGTGTCCCACAAGTTGATGTCTGGAGTGTTTATGCAACTGCCCGTGCAGGTTAGGTCACTCTTGAGGCTAGACAGCCCCCTCTAGTTATCTAGCTAGTTATCTAGCCCCAGTCCGATGTCTCCAGGTCTCAACTTGTGGGCAATAGTACAGGTCCTTAGGCAGGCCAATCGTTCGAGATTAAGCCTGGGACCTGTAAGGTGGGCTATCAATAAGCTTAGAAAGTGGCTTGATTACCATACAGACGAATCTGTTGACCGCGTGAATTGATTACTGTTGTATGGGTTGGAGCGTGAAAAAAGCTTAAGTCATCGATAGCTTTAGCTAAAATCTTCCCCAACGTAGATCTCAAGCGAAAGATTTGCTTGAGTTGAGTATAGGACTTTGGTATTGCGATTTTGTCTGAAGCCATACTTTTCTGACCTAATGCTTCAACTGTTTGCCAGGTAGCTTCAGAGTCTTTAAAGGGAGCAATCGCTAGATAAAGTGTTGGCAAGAGCTGCTCATCACTCTCCACTGCGAAGGTCAGCACGGTTTTACGTCGAGTGATCTCAATGCTTGGCGGTCTTTGCAGTTCAGGGTGCTGTCGAGCAATTTGGCGATAGACTGCCGCTAAGGTAAAGTTGGCGTCCTGGTCAAGCACCGCTTCTACAACAATGCGAAGGATAGGTGAAATGTCACTAAAAAAGTCGCGAGCTTCCTCAGCATTAAATCGAACAATGCGACTGCCATCTCCCTTCATGCTGAGGTCAACCCAATCGCAAATCATGCCCTCGGTTTTCAGACTAAAACGAGGCACACCGAACACCTGAGCACCAGTCAAAACAGCTCCACTCAGATCCGCTTCAAGCCAATCTGCGGCAATCAAATTGGCTTCGGTTAAATCGGACTGAGCTAGACAAGTGCTTGAAAGGATAGCTTTGGTTAACGTGGCGCGGCGCAAACTAGCTCGACTAAGATTGGCTTCACTCAGGTCAGCTCGGGTCAGGTTAGCTGTGTTCAAGTTAGCCCCTATTAACTTCGCTTCTACTAGGCTAGCTTCACTCAAGTCGGCACCAGTCAAATCTGCTTCTCGTAAGGTCGTGCAGCGTAGAGTTGCCCCCATTAAATCTGCATTACGGAGACAAGCACCGCGCAGATTTGCCCAACTTAGATTTGCTCTTCCTAAATTTGCCTCGATCAAGATGGCTTCGCAGAGATTAGCACTATCAAGATCAGCCCAGCCAAGCTCCGCTTTACTAAGATTAGCTTCACTCAAATTGGCTTCGTTGAACTGCGTTTTATGTAAATCTGTCCCTACTAATTTGGCTCGGCTTAGATTGGCATTGCGCAGATTCGCTTCTTGAAGGTTGGCCTCACTTAAGTTAGCGCCACTCAAGTCCCGCCGACTTAGGTCAGCGCCGTTAAGATCGGCCCCTCGCAGGTCAACAGCTTTTAGCTTCGCCTCGCTTAAGTTGACCTCACTCAAGCTTGCTAAGCGTAGGTTAGCGCCGCCAAGATTAGCGCCACTGAGATTAGCACCGTTCAAGTTGGCTAATTTCAAGTTGGCGTTGCTTAAATCAGCTAATCGTAAAATAGCTAGTTTAAGATCGGCACCACTGAGATTAGCACCACTGAGATTAGCACCACTGAGATTAGCACCACTGAGATTAGCACCACTGAGATTAGCACCACTGAGATTAGCACCACTGAGATTGACCAGTCGGAGATTGGCAGCGCTGAGGTTAGCGAGTCTGAGGTTAGAGCCCATGAGATTAGCCAGCCGCAAACTGGCTGTACTCAAATGAGCTCCAATCAAGCTAGCTCCGGTGAGATTTACGCCAACGAGGTTAGCCCCGATCAGGTGGGCAACAGCAAAGTTCCTGTCTCCTTGAGCGTAGCGCTGTAGCAGTTCATCGGCTTCCATATCGCCTGTGTCTCAAACCAAGCGGGCTAGTACAAGATGCCCCGAAAATCAAACTTGAGAACTGCCTGGAGCCTCCAGGTTGCGCGGGGTTATGCATATACAGCACTCATGCAATGAAGAGAGATGGCCGAGCTTAAGACCAAGGCTGATTCAGGGTCAAGGGTGACGCTGCCCAGGTAGCAAAACGAGAAAGCCGTGCTACGTTTGCAGCACCCACAGCCCTAGCGGGCAATCGACACGTCGGCCTCTATCTTGCTCCCAGGCAATAATGGCCCTGAGCGCTAGAGGTACCCGCCTATCACTCTACCGGAGCCATGAGGAGATGTCATGCCGTCCCTGACCTGAAACCAGTTTCGACTCAGGTAGAGCAGAACAACATCACGCTTTTTCAGGTCAGCTTTACCCTTCGGTTTGTGAGTTCAAGGTTAAAACGGGTGCCGTTTCGCTGAGCTTGAGGCTGGGGTGATCACTTTGAATCTGGTGCACATTCCATTCATTCTTAAATAGCAGGACTGGACGGTTCACAGCGTCCTTGACCACCATCGTGTTGAACAGACGGCCGACCTTCTCGAGGGCAGGCCAACCCCCCACCACCCAGCGGGCAGCTGAGTAGGGCAGCATTTCCAGATGCGTTTCAACCCCATATTCGTTTTGGAGCCGGAACTGTACAACTTCAAATTGCAACTGCCCAACCGCAGCCAGAATGGGATCTCGCTTTGACTCATCGCTTGAATACATAATTTGAACGGCGCCCTCTTCTCGCAGTTCTGACACTCCCTTATGGAAGGACTTGAACTTCGAAGATTCAGGATTGCGCAGAAAGGCGAATAAGCTCGGCGAGAAGTAAGGAATTCCCTCAAATTCGAGTTTTTGGCCTACACAAATGGTGTCCCCAATCGAGAACACGCCTGGGTTATTGAGACCGACGATGTCGCCTGGATACGCTTCTTCAATCGACTCACGCCCCTGGGCAAAGAGCTTTTGCGGACGGGACAGGCGCACGTTTTTGCCGGAGCGTACATGCTGTACAGTCATGTCCTTCTCAAATTTGCCCGAGCAGACTCGCACAAACGCGACTCGGTCTCGGTGTTTGGGGTCCATGTTGGCCTGAAGCTTAAACACGAATCCCGAAAACTCCTCGCGCGTCGGCTCGATGCAGCCTAGCGTGCTTTGGTAGCTTGCCGGTTTGAGCGCATGGTCCAAAAAGGACTGGAGAAACAGCTCCACCCCAAAGTTAGTCATGGCGCTACCGAAGAACACAGGGGTCTGCTCTCCTGCATGTACCGCTTCTAAATCTAGTGCTGGACCAATTCCCTCCAAAACCTCCAGTTCCTCTTTGAACTGATAATAGAGATCCTGCTCTAGGAGAGCCTCAATGCGGGGATCTCCCAGGTTAACGACTGTGTCGATCGCCTCTCGAGAACCATGCTCCCGGCGTTCAAACAAATGAATCTGTTGGCTAGCACGGTCATAAACGCCCTTAAAACGGTCGCCCATGCCAATTGGCCAGTTGACGGCGTAGGTTTGCAGACCTAGTTCCTGCTCAATCTCATCGAGCAGGGCCAACGGTTCACGTCCCGGCCGATCCAGCTTATTGATAAAAGTGAAGATCGGAATCCGGCGCAGCCGACAGACCTCGAACAGCTTGCGGGTCTGTGGCTCCAAGCCTTTGGCCGCATCGACCAGCATGACTGCATTGTCTGCAGCGACTAGCGTGCGGTAGGTATCTTCGGAGAAGTCTTGGTGACCCGGCGTGTCCAGTAGATTAATCTGGCAGTCGTTGTAATCAAACTGTAAAACTGTCGAAGTAATCGAAATACCGCGCTGCTGCTCCATCTCCATCCAGTCAGAGGTGGCGCTGCGCTGATTACGCCTAGCCTTCACCGCCCCTGCCAGGTGGATTGCACCTCCGTAAAGCAGTAGCTTTTCTGTCAGCGTAGTCTTACCAGCGTCGGGGTGCGAGATAATCGCGAAGGTTCGGCGCTTCTCAACGGCCTGTTGCAGTTCATCGTGCAGTTCGCTGGGCATGGAGGTTGGCAGAAATGCTCACGGTGTCAACCTCCCCATTCTATGAAAGGCTTCCCATTCTATGAAAGGTCAGCTAAGCCAGGCAGAGCTTAGCAGTTCAGAACCCACCAATAGCAATTAGCGTTCAATCCAATTGGCAACCATCAGCAGCGGCTGCTGGGCAGTGAGTTGCGCTCCGCTCTGCATTGGCACAGGGGGTTGCTGAGTCTCAATCACCAGGCTCAACGCAAATGTTGCCGTGACAGCAAGCAGTAACTTCTCTAGCATGACTTCACTCCTCATCAAACAGCCCACTCTCAGTGTGGTCTGCTCTCTAGTAAAGAGCTCCAACCTACGATTAGGGTTCCGTAAATTCTGAGGTTTTTCTTTTAAGGAGTATGCAAAGTCCAGCAGATTTACGGTATAAACCTAGTTTTCTGGCAGAGTCGGTAACACTCGGACCCGATGCTCACCTACCTGGACTCGTCCACTTGCGACTAGAGCCACAGCCTCAACCAGAATTCGATGCTCTTGCTGATGAATGCGTTCAGCCAGTGTAGCGGCTGTATCATCGGCTTGGACAGGCACCGCCGCCTGACAAACAATCGGACCGCTATCAACCGCCAGCCGCACAATATGCACGGTGCAGCCCGTCACCTTGACTCCGTAATCTAGAGCTTGCTCCACGGCTCTAATCCCTGGAAAGCTCGGCAGTAAGCTGGGGTGCAGGTTCAGAATGCGGTTCGGAAACGTGTTGATCAAAACCTCAGTGACGCGGCGCATCCAGCCAGCCATCACCACCCAGTCCACTTGAGCTTCTTTTAAACAGCTAACAATGTCATGATCCAAGTCCTCGCGTCGAGGATAAGCCCGGTGATTGAGCAGTTGAGTTGAGATACCCAAACGTTCAGCCCGTTGACGAACTAGCGCATCAGGGTTGTTGTAGATCAGAATCCCAATTTCTGCGTTAGGGATTTCGCCTGCTTGGATAGCCTCAGCTAGGGCCTGAAAATTGCTGCCATTGCCAGAAGCCAGAACGCCCAAACGCAGAGCAGGCGTTGCTCCAGAGTTGCCAGTCATGGGTAATGTTAGGATCCGAGTACCTGAACCAACCTACTACTGAATCAGAGTCCTAAGACTCGAAGTTTTCTTTTATCTATCGCCGCATGCTCGATCCTGTGTCAGATCCGACTGCTCCCATCAGAACTGAACCGAAAGCGACTGACCTTGACTGGCGTCAACAGTTAGTGCAGTTAGACAATGAGCTGTCTAAACGCCCCATCGCCTTGGATCCAGGGGGTTACTTTGTGATCTACTTGGACCGCGAGGCCAAGCTGATCTGCGCCAAACACTACACCAATACAATCAACGAAAAAGGTTTAGCAGTCGATCCAGCTACCGGTAAGCCCATTCCAGTCCGAGGCAAGGTAGAGCGCGTTCCTACGCGTACTTTTCAAGGGCGTACTGCTAAGGAATTAGCAGCTGAGGTGCTAGAGCGGACTCGGCCCTGTCCAGTCACCTACCTGGACCACGCCGCTTACTTAGGACGGGAATTTCAGAAAGCAGAAGCAGCTTTGCTATCTGGCCAGGATTACATCCAAGATTAGGGACAAATGTAAGCTCCAGACCGTTAGCTTGCTGAGACGTAGCTCACTGAGAAGTGCCGTTCTGAGTGCAAGACAAACAGGCTAGACAAACAGGCTCATGCTAGAGTGCCCTCGCTGTCACCAACCGGTTAGCTCCACTGACGTCACTTGCCCAGTTTGCAGTGAGACGCTCAAAGCTCATGGTCATCCGGGTATGCCGTTGCACCGAGCTGAGAGAGGTGCTTTTCTGTGTGATACCTGTGTCTACCAGGCCGATGATAGTTGTACTTTTCCTCAGCGGCCCCAGGCCTTGTCCTGTACGCTTTATCGTAGCCAGCAGGTTGTGCATTTGACAGCTGCTGAAGTCAAAGCCCGCTACCGGGCTCAGTTAGGGATGGGCGAACGGCGCTATTTCTGGATAGGCTTGGGAGCAGTTGTAGTTCTGGCCGTCGCTTTCACTCTGCTGCGCTAGCCTGCGCAGCAATTTAACCTGCTTTCTCGCTCTGATTACCGATTCAACCGATTGAGTCAGATTCCTTACGGGTAGGCCTTTGCTGGCAGACATTGCAGCAACAAGTTCTAGGAGTGCTCCTAGCCGCCACATGCACGAACCTTAGACCGCAATTAGAGAGCAACCTTGGCGAACAACTGGTGGGAAATTAAGATTCTCTGTGAACCTGCACTGGAAGAGCTAGTCATGTGGCGTCTAGACACCTTTGGCTGTCGTGGCTCTGCCAGTGAAGTGCGAGGGCCTGCTCGTCTGATGCGGGGCTATCTGCCTCAGGACCAGGCCAATCCTCTAGACCTGGCTGCCCTAGTCCTATTGCTGCGTCAAGATGCCCTGATCGCGGCTGCACCGGGTATTTCGTCTAACAGTCCTGCAGTTCAGTGGGATCTGATTGAGGAAGAGGACTGGTCGAGTAGCTGGAAAGACCACTGGCATCCTCAAGAGGTCGGCGATCGTCTACTGATCCAACCAGCCTGGCTGACCCCAACCAATGTTGGCAACCGAGCTATCTTGCGCTTAGACCCTGGTACAGCCTTCGGTACTGGTGCCCATCCAACCACTCAGCTCAGCTTGGAAGCTTTAGAGATGCGGTTGGCTGGGGCTCGACCTGATGCTGAATTGATCCTGGCAGATATAGGTTGTGGCTCTGGCATCTTGAGCATTGGGGCGCTGTTGTTAGGGGCTAAGCGAATCTACGCTGTGGACACCGATCCCTTAGCCGTGAAGGCATCTCAGTCTAACCGCGACCTCAACCAACTGAATGAAGAGCAGATGCCTGTGGCTCTGGGTAGTGTGGATCTGCTGAGTCGGACCTTACGAGAACCGCTGGACGGGTTTGCCTGCAACATTCTGGCCGAAGTGATCATTGATCTGGTCCCCCATTTTGGCGAGATTATGAAGCCGACAAGTTGGGGCGTTCTCAGTGGGATTCTGATGGAGCAGGCTAAGCCGGTTGCAGACATGCTAGAGCAACACGGCTGGACCGTTGCAACGCTCTGGCGGCGCGGTGATTGGTGCTGTCTCACGATCCGACGTTCTGCCTGAGTTAACTTCAGGTAGCTTCCTGCAAGCTTGGTAGCCTGGATTGCTACGAGCGTCTTCAGGCCAGGTTATAAGGTCGGATCAGAGATTTTGCATTCAAATTCTCCCGAAGCGAAAAAGCCAAGCGAAAAAGAGCCTGTAGGAGTGCTTGTTGCGTGAGAGGACTGATTTTGTGGAGAAAATTGAGTCAGAGCTTATTGTTAGCTCTGTGTAGCCTGCTAGTTGTCATTGCCTGCTCTGGCCCTCAAACGGCCACTGCTCCAAACCCTGAGGGAGCAGCAACTTCAACAACAGCGGCTATACCTGCTGCCCTTGTCCCAGTTCGGCTACAGCTCAAATGGTTTCCTCAAGCTCAATTTGCAGGCTACTTTATTGCCAAACAGAAAGGCTATTTTCAGGACGAGGGACTCGACGTTGAGTTGCTGCCCATCGGTGATCAATCCCCCATCCAAACCGTTGTCAGCGGGGGTTCAGATTTTGGTACAACTTGGATCTCCGACCTGCTCGTTGCGCGTCAGCAGGGGTTGCCCGTCGTTCACATTGCTCAAATGTTTCAAAAGAGTGGCTTCCGCCTCGTGTCACTCAAGGAGAAAAACATTACTTCTCCAGAACAATTTAAAGGCAAGAAAATTGGGGTTTGGCCCTCAGGCAATGAGTACCCAGCTCTGGCAGTTCTTAAAAAGTACAACCTCACCAGCTCTCTTGACTCCAAAGTCACCAACCCTGACATTCAAGCGGTGACTTATCCCTTTGATCCGGGTTTGGTATTTCCTAAACAGGTTGATGTTGTGAGCGCAATGTCTTACAACGAACTCAATCAGATTGTTGGATTGGGCTATTCGCTGGACAAGCTCAATGTAATTAGCGCTCCTGATTTGGGCGTCAACCTGCTGGAAGATTTAGTGTTCACAACTGAAGAAACTCTCAACGCTGCCAACTTCAAAGACAGTGGACTTTCAGGCGTCGAAATTGGGGCTAAATTACTACGGGCCTCACTCAAAGGTTGGGATGATGCGGTGAAAGATCAGGCGACAGCTGTGACCACTGTTCTACCTATCTGTGGCAATACCTGCAAAGGGTCTGGGGCCACGGCTGATCCCAAGGACCATCAAACTTGGCAAATGGCTGAGATTGCCAAGCTCTACCAGGCAGGACCAACCCTGGAAGGCAAAGCAGGTTACTTAGATCCGGTTGCCTACAAAGCTTCAGTCGAATTGCTAAAGGGCGTTGGCATCCTGACCGCAGACCCAGCCGAAACCACAGTTTCCTATAAGGTCTGGGAGGCCGCAACTGGCAAAACGGCAAGCTGAGCCAGCCCTGTCTTTATGCTCTAAGGCCCTAACGTTGTAAATGGCTGAGGATGGGCGTTAGACCAAATTTTTTGCGATTTAAGCTTTGGTCTAACGCTCATTCTCCTTAGGAGATGAGGAATTACCAACTAACGTTACAGTCCGACGTTTAGTTAAAAAGCTTGATGCTGTGCCATTACCAACCCAGCACAGTTGGTTAACCATTATCTAAACACTGTCTCATGGCTAAAACACCCTCAAAGTGTTCGCATTTTCACAAAATTCTGATTTGAGTCTTCTCCGGATACTGATGACGTTGTCTGAAATCCTAATAAAGCCCGTCTTGGTATTTTCCGTATTTACCCCTAGTTGGTGGGGAGGCTGCTAACTCAGAGAATGACAGCCGTGACATCTCGGATAATTTATTGAAATCTTTATCGTTTTCTTGAGATTAGCTCGTAATTTCTCCGTAGTTCTTAACTGAAATTGGGAGGACGATGAGATCGGGTTGAAAACAACTATTCCCAAAGAGAGTTGTTTTTCGGGCCTGAAGCTTCCGTTTCTGAACTGAGTGCAATGCTTCGGAAGATTTTTCTAGACCAGTGGGCCGCCACCCAAATCCTTCAAGGGCAAAAAAAGGTGATCGTACGGCCCTACACAGGGCGGTGGACGACGTTGCACGCAGGAGAGCTCATCAGCCTTTACTGTGAGCACCCAGAATGGGAGCGGGCTCGCGTCAGAGTCTGTAGCCTACAGGTGTGGCAGAGCTTATCAGAATTCTTGGCTTTGGGATTGGCCGAGGCCGCGCCTGGCCTAACACAAGCTGCGGCTGAAGAGATTTACGGTCGCCTGTACCGAGATGACTTAGCAGCCGGTTGTCAACTCATCTCGATCTCAGTGGAGCCAGTTGCACATCAGGCTGGTGTGATTCGTTTTTTCTGCGAGCAGGCAGGTCGATTGCAGATTATCCGTCATGGTCGCTGGCGGCCTCTCAATCACCCAGACAACCAACCCCAAACCCTGGCAACGCTACAAGCCCGGTTAGAGGCGCGCGGTTGGCGTGCGGTTTATCCTGCGTTCTTCCACTGCACCTCCCGGAGCCAGTTCGCTGCCCGCATTGAAGATGTAGAGGTTCAGCGGTTAGAAGCATTTGCAGCGCTATCCCCGGCAAGGCGTCAGGAACTCAAGGCCTGTCTGCAAGAGGAGTATTTTTCGGCAGGTGCCGTGATCTCCGGACCCACACAGGAGTTTGAGCGGGTTCTCATTTTGCGCTCAGGTCGAGCAGTGGTGTTTGACACAACCCTTACCCAGGGCACTCAGTTTACTGAATTAGGGGCGGGCGATCGGTTCCAGACTGAAACTGATTCAGGGAATGCGCTAGAAAGAAGGGAGCTGACGCTACGCGCAATAACAGAGGTGCGGGCCTTCAGTCTGAGTCGAGAGCAATATCACCAGTTCACGGGCCAGAAGACTGCTTGTGTGACCCTCGCTTGAAGCTGCCACTCACAGATTGGTGCTTGAAGTTCCCTGGTTGAAGTCGTTTAGCTCCCGGTCAGGCTCAGTGTGGCACTCCTGATTGCTTGCGCTACGCTGTCCAGTCACAATGTTGTTGAATGGACTAACCCTGAACCGGAGCGAGGCTGGTGAGCGAGCAATTTGATTATGACTTGGTGATTGTGGGCGCTGGTGTCGGCGGCCACGGTGCAGCACTGCATGCAGTTGCCAATGGCCTCAAGACCGCCATCGTCGAAGCTGACCTAATGGGAGGAACCTGCGTCAACCGGGGCTGCATTCCCTCCAAGGCCCTGCTGGCTGCGTCCGGACGGGTACGAGAGTTTCGCAACAGCGAACATCTGAGCCACCTGGGAATTCAGGTGGATGGGGTTAGCTTTGACCGGGACGCCATTGCTGGTCATGCTGAAGGCGTTGTCAGCAAAATCCGGGGTGACCTCACCAACAGTTTGCAACGGTTGGGCGTTGATATTTTGCGGGGCTGGGGCCGTCTAGCAGGTAAGCAACAAGTAGCGGTTCAGAGCGAGTCGGGCACCAAGACCTACACCGCTCGGGATGTGTTGCTGTCAACAGGGTCGGTGCCATTTGTGCCGCCGGGCATTGAGGTAGATGGCAAGACAGTGTTTACCAGTGATGACGGACTGAAACTGAGCTGGCTGCCGGATTGGATTGCCATTATCGGCTCGGGCTACATCGGTCTGGAATTCTCCGATGTCTATACGGCCCTGGGCTGCGAGGTCACGATGATCGAGGCCCTGGACCAACTGATGCCAGGCTTCGACCCGGATATTGCTCGTTTGGCTAAGCGAGTTCTGATTGAGCCCCGCGATATTGAAATCAAGGTCGGCGTGCTGGCGAAAAAAGTCACACCCGGAACTCCAGTTGTGATCGAGCTTTCGGATGGCGAAGTCCTAGAAGTAGATGCCTGCTTGGTGGCAACGGGACGTGTGCCTGTAACCAAAGACATTGGTTTGGAAAGCGTGGGAGCGCAAACAGACCGACGCGGCTTTATTCAGGTAGATCACCTGTTGCGGGTGTTGGCCAACGACACAGTTGTTCCTCACTTATGGGCAATTGGTGACGCCACTGGCAAGATGATGCTGGCCCATGCGGCCTCCGCTCAGGGCATTGCCGTTGTGGAAACCATCTGTGGCCGTGACAAAGAAGTGGACTATCACAGCATCCCAGCCGCAGCCTTTACCCACCCAGAAATTAGCTTTGTGGGCATCACCGAGCCCCAAGCCAAGGAACTCGGCAAGGCTGAGGGATTTGAGGTTGCAGCAGCTCGGGGCTACTTCAAAGGCAACTCTAAAGCGATCGCTGAAGTCGAAACAGACGGCATGGTAAAGCTGATCTATCGCAAAGATACAGGCGAAGTGCTAGGGGTTCATATTTTGGGTCTCCATGCAGCCGATATGATTCACGAAGCGTCAGCAGCGATTGCTCGGCGGGCTAGTGTCCACGAGTTAGCGCAACTGGTCCACACACACCCGACTCTGTCCGAAACTCTGGACGAAGCTTACAAGCGAGCTGCCTTCGCCCACTAGTGGTAATCAACAGGGGTAATTAACTAGTTGCCCACCCAGCTTTTGCCTCCAGCCTCGTTCTTTGTGCAGCCATTTTCGTAACCTATGCAGATTCGTCGTCGGCCTCCGAACCCATCTATCTCGGTGCAAGAACTGAGTTACAAAATCGTTGCTCCCGAGGCTGAGCCTCGCAATATTCTTGAAGAGATTGTCTGGCACAAGGAGCTAGAGATAGCTCAGATGCGCGAGAGGCTGTCCTTGTTGGACCTGAAACGGCAAGTTCTGCAAGCTGCTCCACCCCGTGATTTCTTAGCTGCTCTGCAACAGCCCCCTACGCAGCCCAGCCTGATTGCCGAGGTCAAAAAGGCGTCTCCCAGCAAGGGAGTGATTCGGGCTGATTTTGATGCGGTCGCTATTGCTCGGGCCTATGAGCGGGGTGGAGCAGCCTGTCTGTCAGTTCTGACAGATCAGAAGTTCTTTCAGGGCAGCTTTGAGAATCTACGCGCAGTCCGGCAGCAGGTCGAACTGCCCCTGCTGTGTAAGGAGTTCATTATCTATCCCTACCAGATGTATCTGGCCCGAACCGCCGGAGCTGATGCGGTGCTGCTGATTGCGGCGATTTTGTCGGATCAGGATTTGACCTACTTTGTCAAGATTGCCCGTGGCTTGGGCATGGCTGCTCTGGTGGAGGTGCACACACTGGAAGAACTGGATCGAGCCTTGGCAATACCAGATGTGCATCTGATTGGTATCAATAATCGCAATTTGGAAGACTTTACAGTAGACTTGGGGACCACTCAACGCTTGCTGGCCGCTCGTCAAGAGCAGATTAACCAGTTGGGCGTGACTGTGGTAAGCGAGTCTGGTCTGCACACTCCTGCAGACTTAGCTTTGGTTGCTGGTGCTGGCGCACGTGCTGTCTTGATTGGGGAATCCCTAGTCAAACAGCCGGATCCAGAGCAGGCTGTACGTGCTCTATTAGAGGTTACTCCCGTTGCCACCCATCTCGCTTGAGTCCCTGCTTGGATCCTCAATGGCGCTTCCTATTCCGTCGCACATTCACTACGAGTTGCTGCTGCGCCTTCTAGAACGCCAGACTCTGCCCGCTACTGAGCAGGACAACTCTGCTTTAAGAGAGCAGATTCAGCAGCTGATCATTACGCTGCGAAAGGCACTGGCACAGCAGAAACAAATTGAAGCTACTTGCCAGCAACGCGGCTTGGAGCTAGATTACCGCTGGTCTTTGAACAGCCCGATGGGAGCCAATAAAGCGATTGGCACAGAGATCCCTCTTAGCAGCATGACACCGATTGCTGAGTTGGCTGAACCTATTGCTTTACCCGAAAAGCCAGGTTCAGTTTAGTCCAGGTCTAATGTAAAAGTTCTGAGTTTAGCAGTGACTGCAAGGCGGAATGGCTCAAGCTAATTGGGCCAATTCTCTGCCTTTTAGGCTGCAAAAATTGTATGCCAGTTTACTGGAGATAAGCTTACTAACAATACCGTTCTACTGCTGTCCTAGGTCATAGCGACTGAGAGACCAGCAACGCTCCAGATACTGAATCTGTTGCTCGGGCGTGAGCAGTCTGACAAACACGCTGTGTTGTGTTCGCGCCCTAAGCAAAGGGTCAGAGTGTTCGTAGTCTACGAAGATATCTGGCTCAAGCTTAACGGTTAGTTTTTTCAATAGAGAGCGAAACCATGTGTTGATGCGATTGCCTTGAGGTTCAGGCTGCTCCAGGGGTAGAAACATTGCCCATGCTCCTTGTTTGCTTGTCCTCAACGTACTGTTATCAGGTTGCCCTCTGCCTCCCCCAGGTAGCTCACCCAGACAGGTGAGGACGTACGATGTTTGGCAATCCAAGCTTCAAGAAGCCAGAGATTTCAAAGCAGGAGTGTCAACTTAGAAGAATCTTTGAGCATAGGGATTGCATAGATTTTGCTCCTTTGGTAGTGTGTCTTTTGTCACTGGCGCAGGGAGCAGTTTGCTTATTGAAAAAACGCCTCAAAAACTTAGCGCTACCTAGAAGCTCGAACAACTTCTAGATAGCTAACCCCCTAACTGCACATCACGCAGTCCGGCGGCTGACAGGTGATTTTAACACCGACTAGCCACCCCGACTTGCATTGGCAAACTACCGGGGTGGCTAACTGTTTGGCGGCATCCACGGTAGGGACAGGAAAAAACCTGCACCTACCCACGACCGCAGGATTTTGACCCCTCGATTTCAACAATGAATCCTGTAGGGACAGGGTTTTCCTGCCCGCTGCAACACTGCCATAACTATAAACAATTGCCCCTAACTCTCTTCTTTCTCTTCTAAAATTCCCCATCCCCATGTGCCATCTTTTGCAACGAATCAATCCGCGCCAATTCGAGATTTCCCTCAGTTATCTCGCCACTTATTTAGGCGTTACCCAAGACTGTATTTTGCGCTTTGAACAGTGGGCCAATGTACTTTTTGTTCATCGCAAAGATCGGGGTGGCCAATTCATTAGTTACCGCGATCTCATCCACTGGCTAGAAGCTTGCGTGCAAACGATTCGCACTTGCCCAACCCATCAAGCTCTACAAGAACTCGGTCAACTGCTGAAAGCTGAAATTGAGCGTTTCACCTACGCCACCGATACCGTTGCCTATCTGCGGCGGCTGTGGCAACAACGTAAAGCCCAACTCGACCTCAACCTTAATTTGCGCAGCTTCTATACCCCTAACCACCAACCCCTCTCTCCCAACCCCTAATGACTCCCTGCTCCCTATCTCCCGTTCAACCCCGCCTGGTGTAGGACTACATCACCCATAGCCTCAACTTTTGCCCCCAATCCAAACTGCTGCTGGTGATTGCCAACCACGCCAAGCCACCCACTTGCAAAGCCAGCGTGCCGGTCCCTACTGGTTCTGCAATGCAACCTCAAAGAGCCCGAAGTCAGCCGTCTGCTCGTGCCGCTTGAAGCTGGCCACTTCTCAGCGATGTGGGTCGCTCTGTTGTTCTCTGCAACCCGACCGCCTAACTCATTCAACGGGCGTTACGCTTTCCCAGAAATAGTGTAGGGCTTGGGCTCAGGCTAAAAATTGGGCTATTCATTTCGGCACAGACAAGGCTAGATCAAGCAGGCAATAACTTCTCCCTAAGGTCGGATGGGTTCCCTAACTGGCCTTAGTAATGTTGTAGCTATTAAAAGTAAGCCTGTAGTTTTACAGGTAATGTTTAGACGGTTGTAGTTCTGACAGTTAGATTGTTGATGGGGAAGAAGTAAGTCAGGTTGGCTAGTAATACTGGTTAGTAGGCTGCATCTAACTCGATCACATCAACTCAATCAACTATTGCCAAACTCACGGTTGGGAAGCAAGCAGTTGCATTAAAAGGAGGTATCAGAAAAATCAGATGAGCACCCAGCATCCAGCCTCTAATAAAATAGGACAGAAAAAGAGTTTACGTGCAACAGCATTCATGCTGAGCGCATCCTTATCGATGCCCTTATTTGCTGCTTGCGGTGGTCCTAGCACTTCAACACCTCCTCCCCCTGTTGATGACACTCAAAGCGGGCAAGTTGCTCCTGCACCGAATGCTCCACCTCAACAACGCGCTAAAAAGGGTTTAAATACAACTCAAAAGGTTGCGATTTTAGCTGGAGCAGCAGCCCTTTACTATCTCTATAACCGACAAAAAAACGCGCAAGGTCAGGGTCCAGAGGGGCAATATTATCTGTCCAAAAATGGTCGCGTTTACTATCGAGATGCCCAGAACCGTGCTCACTGGGTAACACCACCACCTGGCGGTATCCGCGTTCCTGAGTCTGAAGCACGAGCCTATGAAGATTTTGAGGGTTACAACAACCGATCCACTGGTCGTGATTTGACCGATGTGGTTGGAGCGCCAGCTCAATAATCGCTAGCGCTGAGCCGATAACCTGAGAGCTTTCTCAATAGCTCTGCCTTAGAAAAAGAAAAGCAGAAAAGCCGAACTAAAAGGACTGAACTAATGGCAATTGATGACATTTTTCGTCGGGTAGCAGACTCGGTTTTCTCAAACCTTCCCAACCAAGACGATCCCCAAGATAACGATAATCGTCGAGTTCGCCCCGCTAGTGAAGATCCCTACGGCGACCCTGCCGATCAAGATCCCTACAACCAATACGGTGACCAGTACGGCAATGTTCGTCCGGCTAGCGAAGATCCCTATGGCGACCCTGCCGATCAGGAGTCTTACAACCAATACGGTGACCAGTACGGCAATGTTCGCCCCGCTAGCGAAGACCCCTACGGCGACCCTGCCGATCAAGATCCCTACCATAACCGCAATGTGCGTCGGGCTAGCAACGATCCCTATGGCGATCCAGCAGACGACTATCGAGGATAGAGGCTAAGCTCAACTGAGCTTAATCCAAGTCTGGTTAGGTCCAATACGAGCTAGTAGGCAAAGAGAGCAGACATTGGGGCAACTGTTGCTGAGTGCAGAACGCACAAGTGCAGTTGTCCCACATGTTTTTTCTTACTTCTAACCGGCAAAGCTAGAAAACTTGAAAAGCTCTAGAGAGCTAGCAATCAGTTAGAAATCGAAGTAGATGTAGCGCAGGGCTTGGGCAGGACGTAGCAACCAAACCGCGTACAAACATAGGGGCACCAGAAACGCACGCAGAGGCCAACTAAGCTGGCGTTGAGCGCCACGGTTAAGCATTCCCACCAGTGTCATCCCCAGAGCAATCGCTATCAATAGCAGCCAGATCTGAGCGCCACTGAGGCCAATTGCTTCCTGGTAAACCTTCTGGGCAAACTGAGCATCGGCGCTGTGCCCCCACAAGCGGGTGAATACCAGTTCCGTTCGGCCCAAATTGGGCAAGCGAAAGGGAATCCAGGCCAGCAAGACGAGGCTTTGTGTGAGGCCCCAACCGGAAAGCTGACCGATGGGCGATTGCCAGTAGCTCGCAAGCCAGGCTACCTGCGCAGAGAGCGCCACTGTCAGCCGGTGAGCCACTAAAGCACCCCCATGCAAGACGCCCCAAAGTAGAAAGCCCCCTGCCGTACTTTCAGCCCAGTTATCGACTTGAATCGCGCCGTTGCCGTGCCATAGCCCCGCCACCAACATCACCAGCATCAGGTTAAAGCAGGTGCGCACTAGCCCCCGACGTGAGCCCCCCAGCGGAAAATAGACATAGTGGCGCAGCCAGTCACCCAAGGTAATGTGCCAGCGCCGCCAGAAGTCAGCAATGCTCGTGCTTAAGTAGGGAAAATCAAAATTTGGCGGCAGCTCAAATCCCAATAGCAGGGCGCTGCCCCTTGCCATATCGGTGTAGCCGCTGAAGTCCAAATAGACCTGAAACGCGTAGCCTACCAGCGCTAGCCACAGGTCGCCACTGCCTGCCCGCTCCAAATTCTCAAAGGTGAGATCGACGAGTTGACCCAGATGGTCAGCCACCAAACCTTTTTTCAACGCTCCGCAGGCAATCCACCACAGGCCATCGACATAACGCGATACCCCTGGCGAACGACCTTCGTGGTACTGAGCGGCAAAAGTCTGATAGCGCGTAATCGGACCCGAGATCAGCTTGGGGAAAAATAGCTTGTAAGTAGCAAAGCGCAGGAAGGTTTGGCTAGCGGCTGCACCTCGGTAAACATCGACTAGATAAGCAATGCACTCAAACGCAAAGAAGCTGAGCGCCAGCGGCATAATCAGCTTGCCCTCGGCCCCTAGCGGCGCGTATTTGCAGAGCAGCAGCAATAGGACTTGCGCTCCCACACCAAGCAGCAGGATTAGCCTCCGTCGCCAGCTCCCTGCTTGCTCCCTTTCTACATTCTCCTCTGGAACTGGAGTTAGGCCTTCCCCTTCTCCGGCAGAGGGCGGGGCTGGAGGGTCAGTTGCCAACTGCTGCCCTAACCAGAAAGTCAGACCGGTCAAAGCCAGCAATAGCGGCACAAACCGCACTTGAAAGCTGGCATAGAAAAGTAGGCTGGCCAGCAACAAAATACTTAAGCGAGCAACGATCGGCCTGAACTGCCAGTAGAGTAGCGACACCAAACCCAAAAACAGGGCGTATTGGGGAGACAGGAAGTTCAAAGCCAGATCAGACATGGATTAAGGTGTTGGGGCAGGTTGGGAAGCAGCCCCTTGTGGCCAGGAAATCAGTGGGTCGGTGACTAGTGCTTCGGAGACCGCTGCGGCCCCATAGCGATTGAGATGGCTGGGGTCAGAGAAATAGTCATGACGCCCCGGCCAGAGCAGGCTGAGGTCCCGGAAGAGAAACCCTTCGGCGCGAGCGAGCTGGGTCATACTACTGCGAAACTGCTGCTCGTAAGTCGTCCGCGCTTCATCCAGATAGACCGCGTCCAAGGGCGTGTTGACCACGACTAGGCGAATATTGTTTTGACGGGAGAAGCGAGCCAAAGATTGCAGAGCCTGCGTCTGCTCCCCCTGCAAGTTGAAGTTCTCGTAGTCCCCGTCGTAGCGGCCCGAAACGCGAGCGTAGTTTTGAAAGTAGGTGGTTGGGTTAAACCGGCCCGACCAGGGCAAGAAGCCTTTGGGATCAATATCGCCCAAACTAGGAAACGCCAGGACTTTAGAAGAATCCTCTGGTTCGGCAGAAATGGCTAGATCGGCCGTCCACTGGCTATAAAGCTGCACTAAGCCAGTCTTGATCTGGTCGCGCGGGTCTGGCTGCTGTGGGGTTGGACTGCCAGTTGATTGAGCTGATTGGGCAGTAGTTGAAGTAGGAGCCGGTTCAGCAAGCAACTCAGCGTAGCCTGGCGATTGCTGGATCGCCTCGAAAGTTGAGTCGCGACGACCACTGTTGAAGGCACGCGCACCATCAGCAAAAATAATCAACTTGGGCAATTGCTCAGATGGCAAGAGGCGAGTGATCAACAACTCAACGACTTTGGCAGTCGCCCCATTGACGCCGAAATTGAAGACCTCAACCTGGGGATAACCGTTGCGGGCCAACCCCTGTTCTAGAGCACTTGGATCAACGCCGCGCAACGCTCGGGAACTGCCCACGATCAAGACATCGGGGGACTGTTTACCCGTTGCCTGTTGGTGCCGGAACAAAGCCAGCTTGGCGTTGAGCTGAGGATTGTTCAGATCCGACGCAGGAGGCAAATCGCTGAGATTTGGCAGAGGATTGGGAGATGCCGGGGGAGGCTCTGCCACCTGTTGACGCAGGTTCTGATCGAGGGCAAAGGTCGCCACCAAACCTAGGGCTAGCGCTAGACCTGCCAACTTCAAACTACGCTGAGGAGTTTGGCGTTCCAACGCTGGATCAGTGGGCACCAATAGCCAACTCAACCACCGCTGAAGCAGCGGCAGCGAGCGCTGATGTAGCTGGGCCTTGAGTTCCGAGCCAACCTCTGCCAAATCTTGCCAGTCCAGGCCACCCACCGGTTGGTCACTGGAGCGCACCCAATCTTCGATCGCCGCTTCTGGTGCAGCCGGATCAGCAGCTGTTTCAGCACTGACCTGAACGAAGTCCCTGCCCCAAGACCAGGACGCTCGCGCTTGCCCTAAAGCCCGACCGTAGAGACGAATGCCAGTGATGCCGGGTAGCTTCAGCTCTTCAACAAAATCTGCTACTCGCTGCGTCAGCGAACGGGACGGTACCTTGCCCACCGACTCGCACACTACATGCAGCAGAGGTAGCTGTTGCTGCAAGGTGGCCCGGATACCTTGGAGTGAAAGCTGCACTGACAGGCGAGGATTCAACGCCTGATTAATCAAAACTGTGAGAGCTGCGAGATCACCTTGGCGGGCCAACTCCAAAGGAGCAGGCGAGGCTGTGGGCAGACTGAGGCAATCAACCCAAAGCGGTTGCTCACTCTCGGCGCTGCGACCGTAAATTACTACCCGCTCAATGCCCTGAGGATCTAATTGCGTCAGTAGTGGTGTCAGGACAGTCATCACCTGCACTTGTGAGCAGACAGGACCTGAAACCGCTTCACAGGATAAATGCAGTGAGGCGTTGAGCAAGACTAGATTGGCCCGCATACCCAGGGGTCGTAGCGCCCGGTTGACTAGGCTCGTCAGCGCGCGCAGATCCCCCCAATGCGCTAGCTCTTCAGCTAGAACCGAGGGTAGCCTCACATCTAGCTTGAGGCGCCAGCTTGGGACCGCTTCGCCTAACACTCGATGCCCAATCAGAGCCGATTGCAAGTCGGGGCGGTACGCCACTCGCAAAGTTTGAAGCAGAGGTTCGACGAGCGCTTCCCGGGGAAAAGGCTGGGCGGAGACGCAGAGTAGCTGTAATTGCTGCCCTTGTTGCTGTAGTGCTACTTGTAGCCCCAGAGGCTCCAGCTTCGTTTGCAGCAGCCATTCAATTTCAATGACGTCCAGTGGCCTGACTGGTTCTGAGGTAGCCCTGGCAGAGGGTAGGCGAAACCGGCGCTGCCATAGAGGCTGGGGCTCGCCGTGCTGCTGTCCATAAATGGCGACACCAACAGCACCGGGGAGGGCCTGGGCACGGAGCACGGCGCCGATGCGAGGCAAAACCAGTCCTGACTCTGGCCCAGCTTCAGACTCACACAAAATTTGTAGCCAGCCCTGCACCAAGCGACTGCGTACTCGGATCTGCTCAGGGGCAAATTCTGCGGTCAACAGTTCTGAAATTAGGCGAAGCGACTCGACAGGGTCAAGTTTCGGCTGAAGAGGGGTCTGGAGCTGGCTCATACCTCGTTATTACCAATCGCCAGAAGCTTACACTGGATTGGCTAGAGTGAAAATGCTAAAAAGTTGCGAGTCTTGACTCATGGCTACTGACGAGCTGCCCATTAATCCACCAAGCACTGACGCGAGTGAACCGCCAACCTTACTGGTTGCTCTGGCAACTGGGCCTGTGCTGCTGGGTTTAGTCGCGGCGACAGGCATTCAGACGAACCTCATTGATTTAGGCAAACAGAGCGAAGAGCTGTTTCGAGGCGAACGCTTGCCAATTCTAGACTTGCCACTCACACCCGAAGGCTAGCCACAGGCTAACCGATCCTGCTGTCTACCTTAGCCAGATTTTTGAGGCAAATCATCCAAGTAGATGGGGAACCCTAAGCACAAGGTTGCTGATAGGGCTCCTAAGCTTCACTGACTAGTTGTTCTGTTGCTTGCTCTATATCTTTAGAATTTACAATTCGGAGCTGCAGCCACTAGGCTGGTCTGACAGATTGGACAGATTGGGTTGATACGAGCACAGGGGAGCCGCCGCCGATCGAAACCACAGATCGAACCTACGTTGTCAAACTTTACAAACTTTCCGTAGAGCAGTTTATAAAGCGCTACCTAACCTACCAAGTTTTGCTCATGGCAAACATCGGTCTTGCTGGTACAACCCCCTAGAATTGGGGGGTACGCTTGCACCAGTCAGGACAACTATGAGTTCACTGCTGCGGACGCCAGGTCACGAGCAGCCGGATGGGCCGTCTGGCACATCATCAGCATCTGGTTCGCTTCGCGAACGCTCACCAGATCAAGAGACAAGCGCACCTCTGGTGACTGCCGACCCCCTGTTGCGTCACCGGCTGATGCTGGTCGAGGACTTGCTAGAGCTAGTCCTGCGCGAGGAATGTGGGCAGCAATTGGTGGATCTACTGCGCCAGTTACGCTCGATGTGCTCACCCGAGGGCCAAGCTCCCCAGTATCCCGAAGCTGAGGTGCTCACGCTCGTGGAGGCACTAGACCTCAATGAAGCCATCCGTGCTGCTCGGGCCTTTGCGCTCTATTTCCAGCTGATCAATATTGTTGAACAGCACTACGAGCAGCGAGGCCAGGAACAGCTCTACCGTCGAGAGCAACACCGTTTAGAGCAGGCCCTGCTACCTGATGGTCACAAGCCGATGGTTCGCTCCGGTGAGGGCACCTTCCGCTGGCTATTGAATGAGCTGCGCCGCCTCAATGTGCCGCCTCAACACATCCAGACCCTCATTGACAATCTAGATGTGCGCTTGGTTTTTACCGCTCACCCTACTGAAATCGTGCGGCACACGATTCGCGGTAAGCAACGCAGCATCGCTGGCATTCTCCGGGATCTAGACCGTCTTGATCCTGAGCCGGTGGCACAAACCGGTTTGCAAGGCACGCTACAAGCTGCTGCAGGCGATTGGGAGATTGAGTCCTTGCACAGCCAGCTCACCGAGGAAATTCGTCTGTGGTGGCGCACCGACGAGTTGCACCAATTCAAACCCACGGTACTGGATGAGGTGGACTTTACGCTGCACTACTTCCAGGAAGTCCTGTTCGATGCCGCGCCTAAACTCTACGAGCGACTGCGGCGCTCCCTGGCTGAAACCTTTCCCTCTCTGCAGCCACCCAGCTATAACTTCTGCAAGTTCGGCTCTTGGGTTGGCTCAGATCGCGATGGCAACCCCTCCGTAACCCCGGAAGTGACCTGGCAGACTGCCTGCTACCAGCGCAACTTGGTTTTGGAGCGATACATTCAGTCGGTCAAGCACCTATCAAACCTCCTCAGCCTGTCGCTACACTGGTGCGATGTCATGCCGGACCTGCTCGAAGTTTTGGAGCAGGACCAGCGCTCGATGCCAGATGTTTATGAAGCGCACGCCATCAAGTTCCGTCAGGAACCCTACCGGCTCAAGCTTGCGTATGTGCAAGAACGGCTACGACGTACCCAAGAGCGGAACCGTTTGCTGAAGGAAGGCCACGACGCTAGAGAGTTTCCCAACACCGATCACTATCCAACTGCGGCAAGTTTCCTCAACGACTTGCACCTGATTCAGCGCAATCTTCAGGAAACAGGGCTCACCTGCTCATATTTAGAGGTACTGCTCCGGCAGGTCGAGATTTACGGTTTCAACCTGGCCCATCTCGATATCCGTCAGGAAAGCAGCTTCCATTCCGATGCTTGGGCAG
The DNA here is from genome assembly GCF_014696065.1 of Leptolyngbya sp. FACHB-261. Classification (NCBI taxonomy): domain Bacteria; kingdom Bacillati; phylum Cyanobacteriota; class Cyanophyceae; order Leptolyngbyales; family Leptolyngbyaceae; genus Leptolyngbya; species Leptolyngbya sp. FACHB-261. The sequence continues at coordinate 512,582 of NZ_JACJPL010000015.1, forward strand.
AGGTGGCTGAGTACCTGCAAATCTTGCCGCGAAACTACAATGAACTCTCGGAAAACGAGCGCATCATCTGGTTGACCACCGAGCTACAAACCCGGCGGCCATTGGTTCCCGCTGAGTTGCCTTTTTCTGAGCGAACCTGCGAGGCGATTGAAACTTTGCGCATGGTGCGCAAGCTCCAGATTGAGTTTGGTCCTGAGATCTGTCAGACCTATGTGATCAGCATGAGCCACCAGGTTTCTGATCTGCTGGAGGTATTGCTGCTAGCTAAAGAAGCTGGGCTTTATGATCCGGCCACCTGCACCGGTAGTTTGATGGTCGTGCCGCTGTTTGAAACGGTAGAAGATCTCAAGCGGGCCCCAGCCGTAGTTACTGAGTTGCTGGAGCTGCCTCTGTATCGCTGCTATGTCACCTGTCAAAACAACATTCAGGAGGTGATGCTGGGGTATTCCGACAGCAACAAAGACTCAGGCTTCCTCAGCAGCAATTGGGAGATCTACAAAGCCCAGCAAGCCCTTCAGAAAACAGTAGAAGCACACGGTGTACAAGTGCGCATCTTCCACGGTCGCGGTGGCTCAGTGGGCCGGGGCGGCGGTCCTGCTTATGAGGCGATTCTGGCTCAACCGGGACGCAGCATCAACGGCCGGATCAAGATCACCGAGCAGGGCGAGGTGTTGGCCTCGAAGTATTCGCTACCAGAACTGGCCTTGTACAACCTAGAGACCGTTACTACGGCTGTCATTCAAGCCAGTCTGCTGCGCACTAGCTTCGATGACATTCAGCCCTGGAACGAAATCATGGAGGAGCTGGCAACTCGCTCCCGTGAGGTCTACCGCAATCTGATTTATGAAGATCCGGGCCTAGTCGAGTTCTTCCACCAGGTCACACCGATCGAAGAGATTTCGCAACTCCAGATCAGTTCGCGTCCAGCCCGACGCGGCGGCAAGAAAGATCTCGCTAGCTTGCGGGCGATTCCTTGGGTATTTAGCTGGACCCAGAGCCGCTTTCTGTTGCCTGCCTGGTACGGCATCGGCACAGCGCTCAAGGAATTTATCGATTTGGAGCCCGAGGAACATCTGAAGCTCCTGCGCTACTTCTACTTCAAGTGGCCCTTCTTCAAAATGGTCATTTCCAAGGTCGAAATGACCCTGGCCAAAACCGACCTGCAAATTGCGCGTCATTACATGCGCGAGTTGACTCGGCCAGAGGACCTAGCTATGGCGGAAACTCTGTTTGAAAAGATCGCGGCTGAATATCACTGCACCGTCGAGCTCGTCCGCACTGTTACTGAGCATGAACACTTGTTGGATGGAGATCCAGATCTCCAGCGTTCGGTGCAACTCCGGAACGGCTCGATTGTGCCATTGGGCTTTCTGCAAGCCTCACTGCTTAAGCGGCTGCGGCAGCACAAAGGCACAGGAGGTACCACACCTGGCGGTACTGGGGTCATTCGCTCTCGCTACTCTCGCAGTGAGTTGCTCCGCGGTGCCCTATTAACGATCAATGGCATCGCCGCTGGCATGCGCAATACGGGCTGAGCACCGGAAGGTGTACAGGCGTGTTATGCCGATTCTCTAAATGAAAGCTACAAATCAAAACCTCACCGCCTACGGCTCCTCCCCTTGCTAAGGGGAGGTTGGGAGGGGTCAATCTGGAGCGATTAAAAAGTGAGTTGGTATTACGGGCAGAAATAAAAGCTAAGTGCGAGTGTCTCTCGGCGACGCTCGCACTTAACTCGTGCCTAACTAGCCTGGAGCTGCGTTAGCACTCGGAGTGAGCTCAAGCTAATCTCACCCCTTTGTGAGTCCGCCCTTTAGTCAGTTGCCTTACATGCGTTCCAGCACGGAAATACTTAGCAGCGACAGGCCGAGCTTGAGGGTGCGCGCGACTGTGTCACAGAGCATGAGCCGGGAGCTACGGATGGGTTCCTCAGCTTTAAGCACTGGGCAGTTCTCGTAGAACTGGTTGTACTTCTGACTGAGTTCAAACAAATGCTGGCAGAGGCGATTCGGTAACAGGTCATCAGCAACCTGATAAAGAACATCGCCAAAGCCGAGCAAGTGTTTTGCTAGCGCTAACTCCGTGGGCTCATCCAAGGAGACTGGCGTTTTGCCTCGAAGCGCGGCAAAGTCCGGCCCAGCAAAATCGATGCCGCCTTCGCGACCTATGCTCTGAACGCGAGCATAGGCATAGAGCATGTATGGAGCGGTGTTGCCCTTGAGGGAAAGCATCTTATCGAAGCTAAACCCATAACTGCTTGTGCGGTTTTGCGACAGGTCGGCATACTTAACTGCGCTTAAACCTACTCGCTGGGCAACCTGCGTTTTGAAGTCTTCCGGTTCGTCAATTTCGCGTTCTTGCAGACGGCTTTCGAGATCGGCCCGAGCGCGCACAATCGCCTCATCCAGGAGATCTTGGAGGCGCACTGTCTCGCCAGAACGGGTTCTGAGCTTTTTGCCATCCTCACCCAAAACCAGTCCAAAGGGCACGTGGGTAGCCTCGACCGACTCCGGCAACCAACCAGCTTTGCGGGCAACGCCAAAAACTTGTTGGAAGTGCAGTGACTGACCAGCATCCACCACATAGATTAGGCGGTCCCCCTGGTCTTCCCGCACCCGATAGCGGATGGAGGCTAAGTCGGTCGTGGCATAGTTATAGCCACCATCGGCCTTCTGAATAATCAGGGGTAAAGGCTCGCCTTCTCGGTTCGTGAAGCCTTCGAGAAAGACACAGAGGGCTCCCTGATTTTCGACCAGCAGGCCCAGTTCATCCAGCTCTTGCACAATGCCAGGGAGGAAAGGCTCATAAAAAGACTCACCCCGCTCCTGCAAATGCACATCCAGCAGGTCATAGATCACCTGAAACTCACGCCGCGACTGATCGCATAGCAGTTTCCACACCTGACGGGCCGCTGGATCGCCTGATTGCAGAGCAACGACCTTCTGATGAGCCCGTTCTTTGAAGGCCTCATCTTCATCAAAGCGCTTCTTAGCAGCCCGATACAAACTGACAAGATCACCTAGATCCAGCGTGTCGGCAGTCGTTAACGCTTCAGGATGCACGTCCTGCAAATGGGCAATCAGCATGCCAAACTGGGTGCCCCAGTCGCCTACATGGTTGAGCCGGAGCACTTGGTGTCCCACGAACTCTAGAATTCGCGCTAGGGATTCGCCAATGATCGTGGAGCGTAGGTGCCCCACATGCATCTCCTTAGCGATGTTGGGGCTGGAGAAGTCAACGACCACCATTTGGGGTTTCTCAACCAGCGAGATCCCCAACCGCTCATCGCTTTGTATTTGCAGAAGTTGAGCTTCAAGGTAAGACCGGGAGAGCGTCAGGTTGATAAAACCAGGCCCTGCAATTTTGGGGGGCTCACACAGATCAGCCACATCCAAATGAGCCACAATTTGCTCAGCAATTTGCCGTGGCTTCTGCGCCAGAGGTCGCGCCAAACTCAAGGCCACGTTGCACTGATAGTCACCAAACTTTGGATCGCTGGTGGCTGCCAAAAGCGGATCAGTGGTGGCATCAGGCCCAAACGCTGCACTAAGAGCAGCGCTGAAGCGGGCCTTGAGTTGCTGAAGCAGGGGTTTCATGGATGGATTGAAAGGGTTGTGCAATACCCCATCCTACCGGCCAGACCGAAGCCCAGTGCTAGGGCCAGTGTGAGAGCCAGTACCATTACCAGGACTAGGGTTCAATTAGGCCACCACCCAGAACCAGGTCACCGGCTGGGTCGGGTTGATACCAAACTGCAGCCTGTCCTGGGGTAACGCCAAATTGCGGCTCCGAGAACACGATTCGAGCCCGATTCTCCGGCAAGGGAATAATGGTCGCCTCAGTTGGTTGCGAGCGGTAACGCACTTGCACCAGCGCTTGAATCGGCGTGCTGGGCTCAGCCATGGCAACCCAGTTCACCAGTTGCACGCTGCATTCAGAACCCTGTGCACTGTCACGCCCACCGACAATCACTCGGTTACGTCCAGCATCCAGACCAATGACATAAAGCGGTTCAGCCGCAGCAATACCTAAGCCTTTGCGCTGGCCGATCGTGTAATGGTGAACGCCCTCGTGTTGCCCCAGGATCTTGCCCTGAGCATCAACGATGTCTCCCTTGCTGGGGCTAATGTATTGGTCGAGAAACTGCCGCATGGAGCCATGCGACTCCACTAGACACAGATCCATACTCTCAGGCTTATCTGCTGTGGCTAAACCATATTCAGCCGCAGCCCGCCTAGTTTCAGCTTTGGTGCAATTGCCCAAGGGAAACATTGAACCGGCTAGCAGATCTTGGGACAGCTCATACAAGAAATAAGACTGGTCTTTGCCCAAATCTAAGGCTCGGCGTAAGCGATAACGTCCGCTTTGTGGGTCCTGATCAAGCCGTGCGTAATGACCTGTGGCAACAGTAGAAATTCCCCACTGCTCCCGAGCATATTTCTGCATGGGGCCAAACTTCACAGCCTTGTTGCAGCGAGAGCAAGGCAAAGGTGTACTACCGACTGCATAACCAGCAACCAAGTAGTCCACAATGTTTTCCTGAAAAACATCGCGGCTATCGAGAACGTGATGGGAAATGCCTAGTTGTTCGCAGATACGAGCCGCATCCACCATGCCCTCAGAGCAGCACTGACCTTTGCCCTTCATTAACCAAAGGGTCAGCCCCGTAACTTCGTAGCCCTGATTACACAGCACTGCTGCTGCCGTTGAACTATCTACCCCACCGGAAAGGGCAGCCACCACTTGAGCCATGACCGTAAAAATCTGTCATAGATACGTCATCTAGCCTAGCATTTGTCTTTCTGGTCCCGGTTCTAGCTTTTAGAGGGTGTAGCCCCAAGACCAGAGTTCGAACAAGTCTAGATAAGCGTCTTTAACAGAAGCCTTCCAGCCATCAATAAACTCTAAAAGTTCAACTCGCCAGTCAGGATTCTGTTTTAAATACTGATTGAAATACTAAGACTCAGTTAAATAAGTCATGTTGGCATCCTTGGCCCACGTTATCTCTTGGGCACTGTCTAGACACTTCTGCAAAACGTGATTGCACATCCTAAGTTTGCGCAAAGCCTGGGCGCTGCTACTGGTTTTAGCTGGCTTTTGACTGGCTTTTGACTAATGGCTAAATCCATGTCTTCGCTAATGTCTTCCTAAACCGAATCTCCAGCCATTTAACGGGGCTGTGCGCTCAAACCAAGCAGCGTTAGATTGGACTGTGGAAGCACAGGCTGGCCTGTTGCGGTGCGCTGATTCAGGATCAAAGTTCCGGTCAGGGCAAGAGATAGGGTAAATGCTGTCAATTGTTTCATGGTAGAGCTTTAACCTTTGGCATACTTCCAAAGTTAAAAGGCTTCTCGTCTTCTTTGGGTGACGAGCGACAGGCCTACCCTGTGATTGAACTGGCCACTTTTAGGTGATCTCGATCAGAATGCTTTAGCCAATTTGACGCTGCGAAACAAACGTCAAGCAATAACTAATTGGCAATTAAGTGCAGCTAACTGGCACCTAACTGAGTTCAACCGTTCGAACTTGTCCTCGAAATATCACTTGGTCCCCTGAGCGCAGCTTGCGTCCTCGGCGCAATTCCACTTCACCGTTGACTTGGACCTGGCCATCCTGAATCAGCATCTTTGCTTCTCCACCAGAAAGGACCAGTCCCGCAAATTTGAGAAACTGGTCCAAGCGAATGCTAGGTGCCGTCGGGGAATTATTGTTCGGGTTGGTCAACTTCACAAGTCAGAGGGCAAGCAGCAAAAGTTGAGCTGTAGATTGGCTCAGCATCGCCATGTAACCAGCCGAGCCAAGTGACTTCATGGGGATGGATCCCTTTTAGGGTTAGAAATGCAGCTCCCAACAATACAATCAGCAGGTTGGCGGACAGAATGGTCCCTGCAACGAGCAACACCCCACTAATGGGCGAAACCATTTCTAACGCTGCTACGGAAAGCGAGCCGACAATGGCCAAAGGAAAGCCAACCGGCAGGCCTACCACGATCAGACAGATTGTTAAGGTAAATACCCAGACCAAAAAGCTCTGAACGGCTGTCAAGACGTAGGGCTTCTCGATTGCTTTGCTTCGGGTAAAGGTCATTGCTATCGCTCCTTAGTTATCCAGTAGACAGGGTTACAAACACAGTCAGAACTCAATCCAGACTCACTAATGCCAAATACTCAAATGCCTACTCAAATACTGGGGTCAGTCACCAGAGGTCAGTAAGCCTCAAGCCTTACTAGCCCTAAGGCAGCAACCCTCCGCGACGAGATTTATAACTAAAGCTTATAGTTGCGTTCTCAAGTGTTAATTAGTATAGAAAAGGTTTCTCAAAGAATGATGGGTCAGCCACAAAACTTTACGAAAACTACCCGTCAAAATCCTACTGACGCTTTTTAGAAGCATCAATAGGAGGCGATAGCTAGTTCAAGCAAGCTTTGATTTACCTTTCTTTAGAAGAAGTTCAGGATTTCTCATAATCGCCCTCTGAGGCTGAAAAGCTCTCAGAGGGCTAAGAGCGGGCAGCCTTTATGGGTTGGGCTGGTTTCCTGTTTGTGAGAGTAGGGTCAGCAACAGCTCGCCATTAACCGTACGCTCATCTCGCAGGTGAGCCGAAGCGCCTATTGTATTAATCGACTTAAGCACGGCTAGAGCTTGCGGTGGCAGTGTTGGGGTTGCAGGGCTGGCGGTTAGCAGGTTAAGACCGCTCTTGAGATTCAAGAAGAAGTAACCGCTATTGGGCTTGGGTAACGACGCGGTGGTCGCTTCAAAGGTTTTATCCGCAGTCAAAGGGCTAGCAGGCTTGGGGGCCACCGCATTGACAACAGGCGCTCCTAAGGCAAGAAAGACCGTATTGTTATTACCCAGCCAACCGTGAGCGACTAGTGATCCAAACGAAGGTTCGCCCCAGGTCGTCACCACCTGGTTATTAATCTTGTCCTGGCCCACCTTGAGGCTCCAACGGCTAGCCAGCTTATCCAACTTGCTCAGTGCGGCATCGGCTGCCTTGCGGTTACTGGTTTGAAACATCATTACCAGACCCGCACCCACATCCGACAGAATCCCTTCACGGGACGGAATCAAGGACAGCGCAAACTCTCCATCCATCCAACCGACAACATCTTGGTCGAAGTCCAGGTCTGTAACCGACTTCACTCTGCCGCGAAAGTCGTCCAAACCAGTCTTCAGCTGGGGGTTGGACTGGGAATTTTCAACTGACTCCTGCCAAGTTTGTTTAATGCCTGTGCCAGTCGCCAGCATGAGGGTATCAGCTGGCAATTGTCCGAGCAGATTGCTTGAGGAGCTTCTCGCGGTCAGCTTTTGCTGGCTATCTGGCCTCAGCCAAGCCACTGTCTTAAAGCGCATCGCTGACGGTTCAAGGTTCAAAGTCACCCCCATGCCCTGCCACTCCTGCGCCCGCTTAAGTGCCTCAGGCGAAACTGGCTGTCCGGATTGGGCTTGGCTCTGCGCTGCCACCATCTGGAACACGGTCGGCAGATTGAGATACATCTGCCCCAGAGGATTTTCTGCATCGATGTTTTGTACAGCACGCTGGTAGCCCGGCAGGCTAGCCAACGATGGCTTGCCCTTGTAAGTATCGAGCACCTGATTGGTCAACTGTGGGCTACTGGTAAAGACCAGGTACTTGTTATCGACCAAGCTAGCGGAACAGGTAGGCGCTCCAGCCGCACCTACAACCTCGCGGACTTGATATCCCTGATGGTTACGTTCAGTTGGCTTGCTTGCCGCTCCAGAGCCCAGTCGTTCCAACTGACGCTTAGCTGCCCCAGCATCTCGCACCGGCACGACCCAGGCCACTTCGCTCCGCTCTGAATTCTGAGTGGGAGGTTGGACTGGATTAGGGGTTGCAGCACTGCCTAAGGGAGGCGATGGCAGAAATGCAACCAAAACGCTGCTGCCGATCCAGGGCTGCACATCTCGCCGGAGATCAGAGAGCTGGCAGGCAGTGAGCAGATCGTTCTGTTGCAGACCCGTCAAGTTCTGTTGAAAAACTGAGCGAGCTTCTGGCGTACCGTACTGGTTCAACTGATTCCATTGTCTTGGGTCGGTCGAGACTGCAATGGTCATCAGCGCATCTTGAGGCACAAGGGACGCAGCCACCGACAAATCCGAAGGTCCCCGCTTGTTGAGCAACAACAGAGAGGCACCAACGCCTACTGCAACCGCAGCCGCGCCGACCCCCAAAACAACAGGGAGTTTAACTTTGTTACTTTTCATCACATCCAGGTTCCCAGCAGGCAGGCTTCAATACTCTAACCTCTACGCCAGTTGGTTCTGCTGGCGTAAATAAGCCTGAATAAAGGGATCCAAATCGCCGTCCATTACCGCTGTGACGTCTGAAGTCTCCACGCTAGTCCGGAGATCCTTCACCATCTGATAGGGGTGAAAGACGTAGTTACGAATTTGGTTTCCCCAAGCAGCCTCTACAATGTCCCCTCGGATCTGGGCGATCTCTTGAGCTTTTTGCTCTTGGGCCACAATCAGGAGCTTGGCCTTGAGAATTACCATCGCTTTCTCTTTGTTCTGAAGCTGAGAGCGCTCTTGGGTACAGCGCACAGCAATACCCGTAGGCAAGTGGGTAATCCGAACCGCCGTTTCAACTTTGTTGACGTTCTGTCCCCCTTTACCACCAGCCCGAGAAGTTGTGATCTCCAAATCCTTATCTGGGATGTCCAACTCTACGCTGTTGTCGATCAGCGGCATGATCTCAACTCCAGCAAAGCTGGTCTGGCGCTTATCGTTGGCATTAAAGGGAGAGATGCGCACCAAGCGATGGGTGCCCTTCTCCGCACTCAGATAGCCGTACGCGTAACGGCCATCAATTTCGAGCGTGGCCGACTTCAGACCGGCTTCTTCTCCCTCCGAGATCTCTGCTAAGTGCACTTTGTAGTTGTGCTTCTCAGCCCAACGCGTATACATGCGCAGCAGCATTTCGGCCCAATCCTGGGCATCGGTGCCGCCAGCACCCGCATTGATCGTCAGGATGGCACCCTTGTCGTCGTAGAGACCAGAGAGCAGCTGTTCTAATTCCCAACGGTCAAGGTCCGAGCTGAGCTTGTGTACCGTCTGAACAGCTTCAGTCAATAAGGCGTCGTCGGCTTCCAGCTCTAGGAGTTCCAGTACAGCCCGGGTGTCCTCTAGGCTAGAGCGCCAGTGATCCAACTGAGAAACGTTGGATTTCAAGTCATTCAGGTCTTGCAGTGTCTTTTGAGCTTGAAATTGATCGTTCCAAAACTCAGGCTGAGCAGCCAGTTGTTCCAAGTCTTGAATCCGAGCGTTTAGAGCAGGCAGGTCAAAGATAGTCCTGGGTTTTACCCAGGCGCTCAGACAACGTTTCAACTTCGCGTTTAAGTTCGAGTGCTTCCATGCCTCTAGGGCTCCAACCAGGAAATAGGGTAGTTAAGCTTATCGATCCTATCAGACCCCGATTTGCTGCCTGAGATGGCGCCTTTGCTTCATAATTCTCCGACGGTTCTGGCTCGATGTCCGTGAATCTACCGCCAGCCTTCCGGGACACTCCAGTTCATTCCCGTAGAAGGACGATGGTTACACCTCGCTCAAGTCCGGACAATGAAGTCAAATCTGATGAGCAAGGTGTCAATCAATGGTGGCTTCTGAATCTTCTCTCCGCACCAGCGTTATGGATCTTCTAGTTCAGTATCACGCTTCACCAACGATTCAACTGCGCAATCACCTTGTCCGCGTGAACGCAGGATTGGTGCGAAAGGTTGCTCATCAGGTCAGTCACCAGTGTGCTGAGCCATATGAAGATCTAGAGCAGTTAGGTTATTTAGGTTTGATCCGAGCCATCGAGCGCTTTGACCCTCGCCAAGGTTGTGCCTTCAGCTCGTTTGCAGTCCCCTATATTCGCGGTGAGATGTTGCACTTCCTCCGCGACCGCAGCTCTTCTGTTAAAATTCCCCGCCGCTGGCAAAAACTGCACAAAGAAGGTCAGAGAGCCACCCGTGAGCTCACAGAGGCATTAGGCCGTCAACCTCGAGATCAAGAAATTGCTGCCTCTCTTTGTGTCTCAGTGGATGAGTACCGCCAGAGCAAGCTCGCTCGCAAGAATCGCATGCCCCTGAGCCTAGATGCCACAGTTTGCCATCAGACAGACTCGCAAGTTCTGTTGGGCGACACGATTCCCGACATGCACTATCAAACTCTGCAAACCCTAGAAGAAGATCGCATCGTCGTGCATGCGGCTCTCAAGCAGCTTGAAGACAAGACTCGCGAAGTGATTGAGTTCGTGTTTTTGAAAGACCTATCGCGCAAGGAAGTAGCTGAGCGCATCGGTGTCAGCCCCATGACCGTTACGCGCCGAATTCAAAAAGGCGTTCAAGAGTTGCTTGAACTGATCGAGCCCCAACCCGTTGTGGAAGACGAGCCTGCAGAAGAGGTCATTCAGGAAGAGGGCACCGAAGCGGCTATTGAACAAGCGGCCATCGAAGAGATTGTGGAAGCTTCGTAGGCTCCAATTGCTCTCCTCTTACTCTCCTGTCAACTCTGCATAGTGAATAAGCCCCTGAACCTAACGAGTAGGTTCAGGGGCTTTTTTTGAGCTATCACTGAGCGGGCAAATAGTGCTAGGAAGCGTTTCTAGAAGGTTTTCTCCAAACCCGTCCTAGACCACCGTCTCTAGAATCAGTTTGGCGCGCTTAACCGGGTCAGGAATACCAACGGGATAGTCGCCTGTAAAGCAAGCAGAGCAGAATTGGTCTGAAGTCTGGCGCGTTGCGTCCATCATCCCAGCCCAGCTGAGATAAGCCAGAGAATCCACATCGATTTGCTTGCCGATCTCAGCTGTGGACTTGGTAGCTGCGATCAATTGGTCCTGAGAGTCGGTATCAATGCCGTAAAAGCAGGGATGAGTAACCGGCGGGGAAGAAATGCGCATGTGCACCTCAGTCGCACCTGCATCTCGCAGCGCTTTAACGATCTTGCGGCTGGTAGTCCCTCGCACAATGGAGTCATCGATCACCACGACACGCTTACCATCCAGCACATCTCGGAGCGGGTTGAGCTTCATACGGATGCCGGACTCGCGCATGGCCTGCGTGGGCTGAATAAAGGTCCGGCCAACGTAGCGGTTTTTAATGAGACCCTCAGCATAGGGAACGCCAGAAATCTGAGAAAAACCGATGGCCGCAGGGATCCCAGAATCAGGCACAGCAATCACAATATCCACATCCGCCGGTGACTCTTTGGCCAAGAATTGACCGAGGCGCATGCGGTAGCTGTATAGACTTTCGGCATCCATAACGCTGTCTGGACGCGCAAAGTAGATCATTTCAAAGATGCACAGCTTGCGTGCTGGTGTGGCCCAGAATTGTGACTTTAAACCAGCGTCATCAATCCACACGGCCTCACCAGGCTCTACGTCGCGAACGTACTCGGCACCAATGATGTCCAAACCGCAAGTTTCAGAAGACAAAACATAATGCCCATTGAGCATTCCCAGCACCAAGGGGCGGATTCCGTGAGGATCGCGCACACCGATCAGACCGGTTGGGGTTCCAATCACCAGACTGAAGGCACCTTGACAGCGACGCAGGGCAGTGAGGGTCCCGTTGAACCAATCCTGCCCCTCATTCACAGCTTCAGCAATCGCAAAGGCGATTCCTTCAGAGTCAGTGGTTGAAGCCAGTTCGTACTCGCGCTTAAGTAGCTCTGCACGTAGCTCAGCTGTATTCACCAAATTGCCGTTGTGAGCCAGCGCAACTTTACCCAAGCGAGTGGGCACAATCACTGGCTGAGCATTCACAACTCGGCTTGACCCTGTTGTGGAGTAACGGGTATGACCCACCGCAATCGTGCCAACCAGATCTGCCAGTACGTTCTCACTAAAGACTTGGGAGACTAGGCCCATGTCCTTGTGGTGGTGAACTTGCTCGCCATCAAAGGTGGCAATTCCTGCTGATTCTTGACCCCGATGTTGCAGCGCATAGAGACCAAAGTAGGTTAATTTTGCAACATCTTCGTTCGGTGCGTAGAGGCCGAATACCCCGCAGGCTTCCTCCGGCTTATCGGGACGCTCGCTCAAAGATGACGCTGCAGACAGGTCAGATGCATCGGAGGAGTGGGGAAACATGCAGTGGCTCGCACGAGGGATGACAAGAAGGTTCTAGCGGCACTCTTAGACCAGGCCGATGGCCCTCTAGTGGCTCATCCGCTTGGCAATGGCAAGTGTGTAACAATCTGCTAACAAACTAATCCTAGCGTTGATTAAGAAAAGGTTTTCAAGACTTGAAATTTGGAGAGTTGTATCCGGGGCATCAGTTTTGCCTATCCTTCCCCAGCCTTCACCTAGATGCTCACGCAAGTAAGCCTCCCACAGCTCAACAGTTTGAGGATCTGGGCGCACTGAGACCAGAACCCGAGCCGTGCTCTCCCCAAATAAAACCTGGTCCCAGCGTTGCTCTGGTAGCAGCTCCGCTGGCAGTTCAAGCTGAATCTGAGCGCCTCGCTTACCACTGATGCAGCACTCTGCCAAAGCCACAGCTAAGCCACCCTCAGCACAGTCATGAGCCGAGCGCAGCCAGCCGCGACCAATGCCTTCCCTCACAGCAGCTTGAACCCGCCGCTCCCGGTCAAACTCGACACGGGGAGGACGACCCGCAACTGTCTGATGAACTACAGCTAGATATTCAGAGGCTCCCAGGGTAATTAATGGATCCGTCGGGCTGACTCCCAGCCAGTAGATGAGGTCTCCAGTTGCTTGCCAACCCAAGCCACAAATCTGGTTCAGATTGGGCAGATCACCGACCATGCCAACTACGGGGGTGGGATAGATTGGCTGAGGCTTACCTTCAGAGTCAATGGTTTCGTTGTAAAGAGAGACATTGCCACCCGTCACAGGCGTATTTAACTCCCGGCAGGCTTCTGCCAAGCCCCGGCAAGCTTCTGCCAGTTGCCAATAACCAATTGGCTTCTCTGGACTACCAAAATTAAGGTTGTCGGTGACAGCCAAGGGTTCAGCACCGACACAGCTCAGATTACGAGCAGCTTCAGCCACAGCCGCTTTAGCACCCTCGTATGGGTCGAGGTAGACATAGCGAGGATTACAATCGACTGTTGCCGCTAAGCCCTGTTCAGCCAGCTCTAAAGTAGGCACCTCACCCACACCGAAGTCCTGAGAGCGTAGGCGAATCACAGCCGCATCCGCTCCGCCGGGCAGGAAAACAGTATTGTTCTGCACCTGGTGGTCATACTGTCGGTAGACCCATTGCTTGGAAGCAATGGTCGGCGTGTCTAGCAGGGTCAGTAGGATATCAGTCCAGGTTCGACCGGTAATACCTTCTGCAGTAGCAGGGGGTAGGCTTGCACTGGTCCAAGTCCAGGCCTTGCGAGCATACTCTGGAGTTTCGGGTAGCTGACGGTGATAGATCGGCGTGTTGTCAGCCAGAGCCATAGCCGGAATCTCAGCCGCCACTTCGCCTCGGAACAAAATACGCACCAGTGGTTCCTCAATGACCGTCCCAGCCACTACTGCGTGCAACCCCCAGCGCTCAAAAATAGCAATCAGCTCCGCCTCACGGCCTGGCTCCGCTACGAAAAGCATTCTTTCTTGAGATTCAGAGAGCAGATACTCGTAAGGCACCATACCGCTCTCGCGCACAGGGATCTTGTCGAGATCGAGTTCGATACCCACGCCGCCCTTAGCTGCCATTTCTGAGGTGGAGCAAGTGATGCCTGCCGCACCCATGTCTTGAGCAGCGACAACAGCTCCGGTCTTAAAGGCTTCTAGGCAAGCCTCAATCAGGGACTTCTCCAGGAAGGGGTCGCCAACTTGAACGGCGGGACGGTCTTGTTCTGATTCATCGGTTAACTCGGCACTGGCAAAGCTAGCGCCACCCATGCCATCTCGGCCTGTGGTTGAACCCACATAGAGCACTGGGTTGCCCAGACCAGCAGCACCGGACTTAACAATGGTTGGCGTCTCCATCACGCCAATGGCCATGGCATTGACCAGGGGATTGCCAGTGTAAGCAGGATCAAAATAGACTTCGCCACCTACAGTAGGCACGCCCACACAGTTGCCGTAGTGAGCAATGCCAGCAACAACCCCACTAAACAGGCGACGAGTGCGAGCGTCCTCTAGAGAGCCGAAGCGCAAAGAGTTCAAGACAGCGATGGGACGAGCCCCCATCGTGAAAATATCGCGCAGGATGCCACCGACGCCGGTTGCAGCCCCCTGAAAGGGTTCTACAGCAGAGGGATGGTTGTGAGACTCGATTTTGAAGGCAACGCGCACGCCGCCTAGTTCTACCACCCCAGCATTCTCACCAGGTCCTACCAGGATCCGTTCACCAGTAGTGGGAAAGTTCTTGAGCAAGGGCCGCGAGTTTTTGTAGCAGCAGTGCTCAGACCACATCACACCGAACATACCTAGTTCAGCCCGGTTGGGATGACGGCCCAAGCGCTCCAAGATCATCTGGTACTCTGCTGGGGTCAGACCTTCTGATGCGATCTCCTCAGAAGAGCAGGCGGGAAAGGCAGTCACGGCTCGGCTTCAGCAACAGGACAGGGTTCAATTGTACTGGCAAGCCCCCAACGAAAAAACCGACAGAGTCACGCAGAAGCGGAGCTGTCGGCCAGTCGTGTGTTCCCTGTTGATGACTCGATAATGGTTGAGTCATCCCTAATATCGACGCTGTATCTGTTTCGACCTGCGATCTTGGTCACGGCTATAAGTGATCCTAATCACGGTGGTATAGACCACAACAGGAATGTTAAGCAGCTAGACCTACTATCACTGGGATATGGCTGATGATCTGAGCGACTTGAACCCGCCGCCTGAGCCATTAGGTTCGAGGCCATCATCCACGGCCCAGTTGCTTGCTAACTATGCTCCTCAGGGCAATCCGTTTTATCAATTCTGGATGGGCATTCGCTTCTTGGGTGCAGGTTGGGCGCTCTTACTCAACACACCTGCGCTGCAACTTGCCAGTGTCGTGCCGGTGCTCCTGAGTTTGGCTTTTTTCAGCACCCTAATTTATTTCGGAACAACAAAAGTAGATCAGTGGCTAGCTAGTGCCATTGTCAGGCTGCCGGATTGGCTGGAGCTGATTGCTCGAGCACTTGGCTCAGGGTTGGTTGCCGTAGTTCTGCTGTTGCTGACCTATTTGCTCTTTTTTCCAGTTATTTCAGTATTGACCGCTCCGTTTCGGGACTTTTTATCTGAAAAAACTGAAAAGCTGATGTGAGGCAAGGTCACTAGCAGTGAGCGCTCGCTGTGGTTGGAGATCGGCTTTGCGTTGGCTGACACGCTGCGGATGGTGACATTGCAGCTGAGTCTGTCACTACTACTGTTGGGTCTAGGCTTTTGGCTGCCCGTAGTTGGAGGAATTCCAGTGCTGGCCGCGGCGGTCTATTTTGCAGCACTTGACTGTGTGGACCCGGCTTTGGGCCGACGGGGCTGGCGACTAAAGCAGAAGTTGCACTTCCTCAGCCGACACAAAGCTGTTCTGGGCGGCTTTGGCTTGGCAGCTTACTTCCTGCTAACGCTGCCGGGAATTAACCTGGTCACCCTGCCCGTGGCAACGATTGGCGGGACTTTGCTGATCCTGGCGACTCTCAAGAACGAGGTTTAGTGTTGGGTTGTTGGCTCCAGTCCTTTCCCAAGCGGACGGTAATGTCTGAACGCAAATTGCCGGTTGCCTCAGTGAGCACCTCCCCAAAACCCAAGGCATCGCGCAAGGCTTGGGCGCTTTCTAGGTCGCCCTGCTGAGCAATGATTTCAGTGTGATCTAGAGACTCAGCCCAAGGATCAGTTTGAAAGACATTAGTGTAGCCAGCTTGAGCTAGGGCGCGGGTTGTCTCACCAACGGCAGCATCACTATTCGTGCTGTCTTGAATTGCCACACTGAGTTGGTCAGGTGTAGGGGCAGCCAGGTTGGGAACATTGGCTCCTAAATGCTGAGCAGCCATGGTTTGCATTCGATCTGGATCAACAATCCAATAGCTGAGGGTGTACTCTCCTGGCTCGCTAAAGCGCCCTGGCACCATCAACATCTGCACCTCTTCGCGCTTGAGACCGATACCAAAGCCAGCCAGAGCTAGCAGCTCTTGCGTGTTCAAGTTGGTATCTAAATGAGCTTGGGCAATTTTGAGCAATTGCGGCAGTCGGGGCAGGGTTTTGGGCGTTAGAGTCTGCTCTAGCAAAGCCCGCATTAGCTTCTGCTGGCGCTGCACTCGGCCAATGTCGCCGTTGCCGTCGTAGCGGAAACGCAGAAACTGTAGTGCTTTTGCCCCATTCAAATGCTGTTTCCCAGGATTCAGGTTGATGTAGAGGTGCTGGCTGTCATCCTGGTACTGCATCCGCTCGGGTACATGAATCGTAACCCCGCCTAAGGCATCGATCAGCTTCTCCAGGCCCTGCACGTTAACCCGGATGTAGCGGTCAATAGGAACTCCGCTCAGAAGATTGCTAACCGCCTCGGCGCTAAGAGCGGGTCCACCTTCGGCATTAGCGCCATTGATTTTGTCGATACCATGCCCTGGAATCTCAACCCTTGTGTCCCGGGGAATAGAAAGCACTGTGAGCCGATGCGTATCGGGCTCGAAGCGCAGCAGCAGCATTGTATCGGTGAGGCCATCAAAAGAGTCGACGAGGGCGTGGTAGCCCAGCTTCTCCTGCTGTGGCTCCTCCAGGTCGCTGGTCAACACCTTGACCCCTAGCACCAGGATATTGACAGGCCGCGAGACCTTGGGTACCGCCAACAGGCTGGGATCAGCCATGGCCTCACTATTGAAGGCTTGGGCCTGCTCCGGCGAGAGGGAAGCCTGCTTTAGGGGGGCTTCAGCCATCATTAGGGCTAGAGCAGCCCCGGCACTCGCTGATACGATGCCAACGCTCAGCAGTAGAGCAGTCAGGCCGAGATTGCGAGCGGTTAGGTACTTTTGATACCTCTGATAGCTCGTACGCAAGAGCTTGAAAACGGTCAAGCGAGCTTCCTCCGACCCAGATTCTGCACAAGATAACCTACTGGAGAGCCCCTGTTAAATAACCAATTTAGCCTTGAGCTGAGGTAGACCAGCGCGAGCCCCGAAGAGTAGGCACTCCTTGCAAAAAGGGACCGCTTAGCAGCAGCACCGTTGGTGGGTCTAATTCACCACTGACAGCTAGCCCTTGATCCTGCTGGAAACGACGGATGGCGGCTGCCAACCCAAGCGGCTGAGGGCTGCTCAAGTAGCCTAGCCGGTGAAGGTAGCCTGCTGCCTGCGTATGGGTCAAAGAGGTATCGTCGGGGTGAAAAATGGCGACGTATTGCCGACGCCATACCAAGTCGAACTCAGCTCGACTCAAGTTGAACAGCTTGCCCGCTGACGGGTCACCAATCGTGGCAAATTCAGGGCTCATGGCCAGCAGAGCAATAGCGTGGGGCAGTTTACGCCCCTCGTCGAATAGCCAAACTGCTAGCACACCAGGCCGATTAATCTGTTCAATCTGCTCCCAGGAGCGAACCGGCACTTCCAAACCATCTAGGCCCAACTCCTGAGCAGCCACAATCAACTGCGGCATCGAGGTGCCCAGGTTACTGGTTCCAGCTAGACGAGCTACGCTCGATTCGGTAGCAGGGATTTGCCAACGACGCAGCACGGTTGCTAAGGCAGCAGGCGCACAGCTGCTATTCGAAGTTTGCCTGAAAACTCCATTAGCTTGAAGGTCATCATTCAAAGAAGCGTAAATGGGCGATAGGAAATACGCTTCCGCTCCACTGAAACCCACTAGCCCCAGCAGTCCAATCAGCACTACAGCTATCACCTGAACACGGGCTGTAGACCAGCTCACGACTAAGGCCACGCCACAGGCCCCCAATAAGGTGATGCGGAGCAGAGCCCAAGTCACGCGCATGCCGTAGAAGCGCCACTCCAGTGGCAATGCCTGTAACTGCGGCACATTGAGCGCTAACACTACTAGACCGACATAAAGCCCCAAAAATGCCAGGGACAACGAAGCGTGCCCCTTAAACAGGTCGTTGGCAGTCGCCCCCTTGCGAACCAGCAGCCGACCCAAGCGCACGCCCCAAACAAACAGCAGGGCTCCCAATAGGGTGGTGATGACATATTTCCAGCACGTCATTCAACTCACGGGCTCTCGATCAGTGTGCCCCATGCCAGAATCCACAAACGACACAATAGAAACAGGAATCTTCCAGCACAAAGACTGGGCACAAACCGCCATGAAAGTCCTGCTGATCGGCTTGATCAACGCTTACCGAACGCTGATTTCACCCCTATTTCCTCCCGTTTGCCGCTTCCAACCTACCTGCTCCCAGTACGCTCGCGAAGCAATTGAACGCTTTGGCGCTTTCCGAGGCAGTATTTTGGCGGTGAGGCGAATTCTACGCTGCCATCCCTATCACCCTGGCGGTTGGGATCCCGTACCGCCTGCCCCTCATGAGCACCCTTGACTGGACGCCTAACTGGATTCTGCCAAACGTGCTGGTAACCGAGCCATATTTAGAGGTTGGCTACGAGGCAAATCGATATGGGTAAAGTGCCGATCCTGATACTCAAACACGATGGGTACACAATACATAATTTCAACCTGCTCGACTTGCTCCGGACTGAGATGATCTAAATCCATCAGCAGGGCACGGATTGTGTTGCCATGAGCAGAAATTAGGATGTTTTTACCTACATCTAGTTCTGGCAAAATGTGGTCGTGGAAGTAATCGAGCGTGCGGATAGCTGTGTCTTCTAAGCTTTCACCGCCAGGCGGACGGGTACTGTAACTGCGCCGCCACAGATGTACCTGTTCCTCACCGTACTTTTGAGCCGTTTCAGCTTTGTTGAGCCCTTGCAAATCACCGTAGTGACGTTCATTTAAGGCTTGAGCTTCAGTAACTGGAACCTCGGTTTGCTTCGCTGAGCGCAAGATCAGGTTGAGCGTCTCTTGAGCCCGCTTGAGCTTTGAGGTGAAGGCGATATCAAAGTGGAGGTGGGCCATCTGCTCACCAGCTTCTCGTGCTTCCCGACGCCCCTCTTCGGTCAGATCCACATCAGTCCAACCAGTGAAACGGTTTTCTAAGTTCCAGATTGACTGGCCGTGGCGGACAATTACCATCAGTGCCATGAGTCTCAGGCTCACGCCTGTAGGATTACAGCAAGATACTTTAACCGTACAGCTATTTAGCAGCACTACTCGGGAGCACACGCTTGACGCTAATTGCTTGTAAGTGCCGAAACCGTTACCTGAGTACTAAATTAGCTCGATTTCCTGCCAGTTCCAGAGATCCTCACGGCGCATTGCACTGCCACTGGATTGATGTAAGTTGGCCCAGTTGAAGTTTGTATCTTTCAGGATTGCTCCTTCTAGCTGAACCCCTTCTAAGTTAGCGCCCTCTAAATTGGCACCGGTCAGGTTCGCTTCCCGTAGGTCAGCTCGGTAAAGATTGGTGCCACTCAGATCAGCGCCTTCCAGATTTGCCCCCATTAAACTGGCACGGCTTAATTGAGCATCACTGAGATTTGCCCCTGCTAGATTTGCCTTTTCTAAGTTAGAACCCGCCAAATTAGCCAGAGTATTAGCTCGCTTCAAACGCGCTCCGGCCAGGTTTGCTCCTTGAAGATTAGTGCCGCTTAAATGGGCATTGTCGAGACTGGCATAGCTGAGATTGGCATAGCTCAAGTTGGTGAGGTGCAGGTTAGCCTGCTCAAGGCTAGCTGATTGGAGGTTAGTGCCGCTTAAATCCGCTCGCTCTAAATCTGCCCCTTTGAGGTTGGCGTGATCCAGCTGACAACCGTGCAAGATTGCTCCAATTAAACGGGCTTCCATCAGCTGAGCACAACTCAAATTAGCATCGCGGAGGTTAGCACCCTGAAGATCAGCTTTAATCAGTTTGGCATTGAATAAATTAGCGCCGATCAGCATGGCCTCACTGAGATAAGCCAGGGTTAAGTTTGCTTGACTCAGGTTGGCACGATTCAGCACCGCTCGTCGCAGGTCTGCCAGGCTGAGATCAGCATGATAAAGCTTAACCAGGGTGAGCTGTTCCCCGCTTAAATTGACGTTGCTGAGCTTAGCGCCAGGAATTAATCGGTAGCCTCTAACCTCTCTTCTCACGGCTGAGAGCCTCTCTGCTAAATCAAATGGGGAACCAACACAAAACCCATCACTGAAGACCTAATTTAAGGATCTTAAGCCCACTGTATGCCTTAGATCCTCAGGCTAGGAACTCGATGTTCAAGAATAGGCTTAGATTCAGAGATCTTACTGACGGAGATAAGCTAAACTGCTTGTCGCTATCCCTTCCAATCCAGGTTGAGTTGAAATACGCAGCTTCTGCTGGACTTATTCAGATACTGCCCTCCATTACCGGAGGATCAAGGTTTGAAGCCTTGTAGGAGTTAACAGGCCTGCTAAACACAAAAACGGTCAGGGAAATTTTCCCCTGACCGTTGAGCTGAATAGGTTACGAAGGTGTCGGTTTAAAGCTCGACTACCACTCGTTAAACCTTACAGAGCGTTACCGCGAGGCAGGACTTCTTCGGGGAAGATAAACTGCTCGTGCGGCTGGTCCTGCGGCGCCATCCACGCCCGGATCCCCTCGTTCAACAAGATGTTCTTCGTGTAGAACGTCTCGAACTCTGG